>NZ_JBFAOU010000107.1:0-26517 GCF_040675365.1 Catellatospora sp. NPDC049609
CCCAAATAGCTAGATCAAAAAGTTCTAGGCTTGCGCGAACTGTGGGTACGACACGCCCAAACCGGTCATATCCCTAACAGTTCGCGCAAGATCGTCGACTTTGGTCGGCTTCGCGCGACGGGTGAGGTGTGTCAGGCTCGGCTGCGATGCGGTGAGCCGGGGAGGTCGATGTGGTGATGCGGGACGGCGCGACGGTGGTGGCGGTGCCGGGCTGGGAGCGGGCGCTGATCGGCGTCGGCTTCCCGGTGGCGGGCATGGCCGTGGGCTGGGGGATCAAGGCGGCCGCGGGCTGGGTGGCCGGGCTGGAGTGGGCGCCGTTCCAGGGGCCGTTCAAGCTGATCGCGAAGATCCCCGAGCCGTGGGCCACCATCGGGGCGCTCGCGGTCGGGCTGGTCGCGGGGGTGCTGCTGGTGCTGACCGCGATCGGCGAGCGGCTCACCGTGACCGTACGCCACGACGCGGTCGTGCTGGCCCGGGTCGACGCGCCGACGCGCACGGTCGCCCGCGCCGACGCGGCCGCCGTGTTCACCGACGGCAAGGCGCTGGTGGTGCAGGGGCCCGACGGCCGCGAGCACGCCCGCGAGGTGTCCGACCTGCGTCCGGCCGACCTGCGCGCGGCGTTCACCGCGCACGGCTACCCGTGGCGCGAGCACGGCGACCCGTACGCCGACCGCTTCCGGCTGTGGGTGCCCGACCTGGCCGGCCTGCCCGACGGCGCGAACGCGCTGCTGGCGGCACGCGCCAAGGCGCTGAAGAAGCACGACGCCGACGAGGCCGCGCTGCTGCTGTCCGAACTACACCGGCTCGGCGTGATGGTCCGCGTCGAGAAGAACCGGCAGTACTGGCGCCTCACCTCGTCGCCGGAGACCGCCCGCTGAAACCCGGTCGCGAGCCCCGGCGAGTTCCGGCACCCTGGGCGGCGATCGAGGGGAGCAGACGATGGCGGTACGACCCGGGGTGGGCGACCCGCTGCGCCCGTGCCCCGCATGCCCGTCCTGGGAGTACGGCGGCGCACCCGCCTGCCCGCACTGCGCGGCCCTGGTCGACGCGCTGCTCGAGGAGGGCTGGCGCGACCACGTCACGGCTGCCTTCGGCGAGCTGAGCCCCGCCGAGGAGCACGAGATCGCCCTGATGGTCGCCGACGAGCCGCACCGCCACGACTGGCGCGCCTACGACGCCGCCCTGAACCGCCTCACCTGCGCCGCTTGCGGCTCGCCGCTGGGCTCCGGGCCCCTGAGCTGCGCCCCCTGCGAACTCGCCCACGGCAACCGCTACGCCGCGATCGAGACCGACCGCCCCGGCACGCCCCCCGGCAACGAGCACGCCATCCGCGTGAACGTCTCCGTGGTACGCAAGCCACACATGACCTCGGCCCCCGAACTCCTGGCCCGCCGCCTGCTGCTACCACTCCTGCTCATCGGCCACCTCCCCACCACCGCCGAAGCCCAGCGCTTCAGCGCCGCCCTCAAAGCCACCCCCACCCTCGCCACCGCTCCCACCCTCGCCTCGTCGATCTTGCGTGAACTGTGGGTACGACACGGGTGAACCGGACGAATCCCCAACACTTCGCGCAAGATCGTCGCGATCATGAGCGCGACGCGCCACGTTTCAACACTCCAAGCAAGATCGTCGCGATCTTGGGCGCGCCGCGCCGACACCCCGCGTACGACTGAGGCTCCCCTCGGCCGTCACGGCGGCGGAGGGGAGCCTCAGTCGGGGAGGGTCAGGACGGGCTGACCGACGGCTGCGGTGTGGCGGAGGCCGACGGGTCGGGCGTCGCGCCCGCGCCGGCGAGCTCCGGCGGCACCGGCAGGGCGCTGCCCTTGAGGAACTGCTCCCAGGTGACGCTCCACGCGGTCCAGCCGTTGGCGGGCCGGACCACGCGCTCGGTGCCCTTGATGGTGATCGGGTCGCCGATGCGGGTCAGGTTGAACAGGTACGCCGCGTTGGCCGAGGACACGTTCACGCAGCCGTGCGACACGTTGCGCTTGCCCTGGTGCTGCACCGACCACGGTGCCGCGTGGATGTACTCACCGCCCCAGGTCAGGCGCTGGGCGTACTCGATGTCGACGCGGTAGCGGTCCACGTTGCCCGGGTCGTCGGTGGTGTCGAAGACCGTCTTGCGCAGCTTGTCCATGACGACCAGCGTGCCCGAGGAGGACGGCGTGGTCTTCTTGCCGAGGCTCACCGGGATCGTCTTGACCAGGTTGTCGTTCTTGTAGACCTTCATCTGCTTGGTCGCGTTGTCGACCTTCATCTCGATCTTGTCCTTCGAGATGTTGCCGACGCCCTTGCGGTCGGCGTCGCCGTAGCGGCCGTTGCCCATCGGCACGCCCTCCAGCGCGGCCCGCACCGTGATCTTCGTGCCGGTCTGCCAGAACTCCGGCCCGCGGTACATCACCTGCAGCGAGCTGGACCAGCTCCACACGCCCGGCTGCGGCGGGTCGGTGGTGACGAACAGCCGCCGCTCCACCCCGGCCCGCGCCGAGGCGGGCACCGGGCTGGTGAACTCGATGACCACGGGCATCGCCACGCCGTACTCGCGGTCTTCGAACATGTAGAGGCCCGCGCCGGTCTTCTTGCTCGGCTTGCTCATGGTGGTGAACGAGGTCGACTTCTCGGTGGTCTGCCCGTCCGGGCTCGCCACCACGACCGTCGCCTTGTACCCCTTGCCGTACTTCAGCGGCTTGCTCGGCACCCACGACGAGCCGTCGGCGCGCATGGCGCCCGCGACCTTCGCGCCCGCGGCGTCGGTCAGCGTCACCGACTGCACCGTCCCGCCGGTCACCTTGGTGCCGATCTCGGTGCTGACCGGCTGGTTCTTGGCCGCCTCGGCGGGCGTGACGGCCAGCGTCAGCGGCTGCGCGCTGGCCGCGGGCGCCGCGGCCGCCGACGGCGTCGAGCTGACGAACGCCGGTGTCTCCCCCTCCGACGAGCAACCCGTCAATCCCAGCGGTACGAGCACCGCCAGCACCATCGCCGCCGCGCCTCGGCGCGCTGCACTACTCAGGCCCATCGCCGCTTACCCCGTTCCCCAGGTCCGTACGTCGCGAACATCCTGCCGTATCGCCAGGACGTTCCGTGAGCCCTGTTCGGTTCCTTCGGCGCCAACCGGTCGGCGCCCCGGCCAGGTTCCTAGGAAGCTCTGGAGGAGGTGATGCCGTGCCTACTCCGGAGCATGGCATCGTCTGCACCGGCCGGGAGCCGGTTCGGCCGAGTCAGCGGAGCGCCTGCGCCAGCCAGTGCGGGACGTCCTCGGCGTGGTACGGCCACTCCGACGGCTCGATGGCCGCCAGGAAACCGGCGTACACCGCCGCGTTGCGCAGGGCGAGCAGCGGTCCGATCAGCTCCACCGCCCGCTCCGGCCGGCAGCCCGGCACCGCCGCCCGCCACCGCTCGCACCAGGCCCGGTGCAGCGGCGCCGGATCGGGCACCTGCTCGCACATACGCAGCAGGTCGATCGCCGGGTGCCCGAGCACCGCGTCGCCCCAGTCGATGATCGCGTGGTGGTCCCCGGCCCCGCGGACGTTGCCGGGGTGGAAGTCGCCGTGCACCAGCGTGTACGGCACGCCGCAGTCCTCGACCGCGGCCAGGCGACCGTCCAGGCCGTCCAGCAGCGCGGCGTGCTCGGGGCCGCCGTCAGCGGCGACCACCTCGCGGATCAGCGCGGCCAGCCGCGGCGCGCGGCGGTCCGGCACGCCCAGCGCGAGCAGCTCGTCGGCGCGACCGAGGGCGGCGAGCTGGGCGGTGTGCAGCCGCGCCAGCATGTGCGCGCGCTCGGCGGGCTCGGCGCCGTACCGGTCGGTGCCGGGCAGGTCGTCGAGCAGCACCCGGCCCGCCGCGGCGGCGATCGGCACGGGGGCGGTGCCGGGCGCGTGCTCGCCCAGCCAGCGCAGCACGGCCGCCTCGTGCGCGAAGAACGCGGGGACCTGCTTGAGCCACACCGGGGCGCCTTCGGTCTCCAGCCGCCAGATCGCGGACAGGTTCCAGGACCGCTGCTGCACGGCGGCCGTGACCTTCCGCCCGCGCGCCGCGAGCTCGGTCTCGGCCCAGCTCAGCGAAGCGCGCGGCCCGCCGGGTTCGGCCCAGGGCGCCCGGTGCGGGTGCGGTGCCAGGTCGATCGCCGTCGGTCGCACCGGCCCGGGATCGCCCGCGACCTCGGCGAGGTAGCTGACCCGGCCGCCGGGCGGGGCAGGGGAGTCCGCGCCGAGCAGCCGCAGCACGGTCACCTCGACGCCGTGCCGCTCGCGCGCCCCGGCGACCACGTCGGCGACCTCCTGCCACCAGGGCAGCTCCACCTCGTACGGCGGCAGCTCACCGAGCACCGTCCCAGCCGGATCCACCAGCACCAGCGTCACGACACGTCCCACGCGCCGGACCATACCCCCGCCGCCCCCACCCCGTCGCTGCCTTTACCCCGGCCCCGACCGGCCCTGGCGCAACTCTTAACGAGTTGCGGTGACCAGGGCATGGGGAAGGCGCGACTCTTCAAGAGTTGCGGCAGGAGTGAGGGCGCCGGGGTGGGGCGGGTCGGTGGGTGAGGGCGGGTCAGAGGGTGAGGGTGAAGGCCAGGGCGGCCAGGGCGCTCGCGAGCAGGCTGGCGCCAGCGCCGACGCCGGTGACGGCGCTGGGGGCGAGGTCGCGGCTGCGGGCGTACGGCACCGCGCGCCAGGCGATCAGCACCATCGCGGCGGCCAGCGGGTAGAGCAGCGGGCTCTGCAGCGGGCCGGCCAGCGGGACGAAGTGGACGCCGACCACCAGGCAGACCCAGACCGGGATCAGCTCCTTGCGGCCGCGCAGGGCGAGCACGGCGGCGCCGATGCCCGCGGCGGCGAACTCGATGCCGACGATGATGCCGTAGCGGCGCATCGCGCCCGGCTCGCTGAGCGCCGAGCCGTCCGACCAGTGCCGCCAGGCGAGGAAGCCGCCGACGGCGGCCACGGTGAGGCTGACGCCGGAGCCGATGCCGAGCCATTTCTTCCAGGTCACGGGCGGTCGTTCCTGCGCCCAGCCGAACCAGCCGGAGGCGAAGAAGCCGAAGAACAATGCGGTCACGGCGGCGTCGCGTACGTAATTCATCCCAGGCCCCCCATATGGCGATCGTCCGGGAGTCTGCCAGGTCGGCTGTCCGGCTGATGTGTCGCCGGTCACACGCCATGAAGAATCCTCGGCTATGGATTCAGTGCTGACCCAGGTGTTCCTGCCCGTCGCCCTCGGCATCGTGATGCTCGGCCTCGGCCTCGGCCTCACCGTCGCCGACTTCAAGCGGATCCTCGTCTTCCCGAAGGCCGTGCTGGTGGCGCTGCTGTGCCAGGTGCTGGTGCTGCCCGCGGTGTGCTTCGGTCTGGTGCTGGCCTTCGACCTGCCGCCCGAGCTGGCCGTGGGCATGATGCTGCTGGCCGCGTCGCCCGGCGGCACCACCGCGAACCTGTACAGCCACCTGTTCGGCGGCAACGTCGCGCTGAACGTGACGCTGACCGCGGTGAACTCGGTGCTGGCCATCTTCACGCTGCCGGTGGTGGTGAACCTGTCGCTGGCGTACTTCATGTCGGGCACCGACCAGATCGGACTGCAGTTCAGCAAGACGCTGCAGGTCTTCGCGATCGTGCTGATCCCGGTCGCGATCGGCATGTTCGTACGCCACCGCTCCGTCGACTTCGCCGAGCGGATGCACAAGCCGGTGCGCATCCTGTCGGTGGTGGTGCTGGTGGCGGTCATCGCCGGCACGCTGGCCTCGGAGCGGGAGAACGTGGCCGACTACTTCGCCAGCGCCGGGCTGGTCGCGCTGGTCTTCAACGTGGTGAGCCTGGCCGTCGGGTACTACCTGCCCCGGCTGGCGCGCATCGACCGGGCCGACTCGGTCGCGGCGGCGATGGAGATCGGCATCCACAACGGCACGCTGGCCATCTTCATCGCGACGACGCTGCTGGCCAACACGCAGCTGGCGGTGCCGGCGGCGGTGTACAGCATCATCATGTTCTTCACCGCGGCGGCCTTCGGCTACCTGGTCCGCCCCGCCCGCCCCGCCAAGGCCGAGCCCGAGCCGGAGCCGGCCGTGTGAACGTTAGGAAGGGCACCTTCTACAACGCATAGCGTTAAGAAGGTGCCCTTCCTTTCGTTCAGGGGAGGGTTTCGGAGCGCATGAGGTCGACGGCGAGGCGGACCGTGGCGGCCGAGGCGGTGCGCAGGGAGCCTTCGTGGAACGGGGGCTGGGGGTCGTATTCGAGGCCGAGCTGGACGGCGGCGGCGAGCTCGGGGCCGGCCAGGTGCGCGGCCAGGCGCAGGGCCATGTCGATGCCGGCGGAGACGCCCGCCGAGGTGATCACGCGGTCGTGCTCGACGACCCGCTCGGGCACGTACGTCGCGCCGTGGTGCGCCAGGTAGTCCTTGGCGGCCCAGTGCGTGGTCGCGGTCTGCCCGTGCAGCAGCCCGGCCGCGCCGAGCACGAGCGCGCCGGTGCAGACCGAGGTGGTCCAGGTCGAGGTGGCGTGCGCGGTGCGGGTCCAGTCGAGGTACACCGGGTCGGCGGCGGCGGCGAACGAGCCGGTCAGCCCGCCGGGGATGACGAGGACGTTCGGTTCGGGCAGGTCGGACAGGGCGGCCTCGGCGTACACGGTCAGCATGCCGGTGTCGGCGACGACGGGGCCGGGGCGCTTGCCGATGAACGTCACGTGCGTGTCGGGCAGCCGGGCGAGCACGTCGTAGGGCCCGACCGCGTCGAGCGCGGTGAACCCCGGGTAGAGCAGGATCGCCACGGTCGTCATGGGTCCACTATCGCCCGCGCCGCCGCGGGGCAGGGCGGGAACGGCGGTTCAGCGCGGCTGGCGGCGGGGCCGTCGGCGGCCGGAGTTGCGTACGCCCAGCAGCGCGAACCCGCCCACGGCCACCAGTGCGACCGCGGCCCCGCCGATGAGCACTCCGCTGACCTGCTGCGTGGTGCTGAGCAGGGAGACCTCGGGGGTTGCGGCCGGGGCGGCGACGGCGGCGGGCGTGCCGGTCGGCGTCGCGCCGACAGTGCCGGTGGGTGAAGCGGACGGCGGTGCGCTCGGGGTGGCGCTCGGCGACGGGCTGAGGGAGGCCGAGGGGCTGGGTGACGGCTTGGCGCCGGTGGCGGACACCTCGACCCGGGCGCTGGCGGCCGTGGCCGCGCGGACCCTGATCACCAGCTTGTTGGCGGCGTCGGTGAGCACGGTGCCCGCGGGGACGTGCCGCGGGTCGCCCGACCGCGTCGGGTTGATCATGTACGCGTTGCGGTAGTCAGGGGTGCCGCCGCTCACGGCGACGGCGTAGACGCGTACCCCCGGCTTGTCGACGGCGGTGTCCACGGCGCCGCGGGCGCGCAGCTCGACCAGGTAGCGCAGGGTGGCCGACGCCCTGATCTCGAGCACCCGCGGCCCGCTGAGCGAGGCGGGCGCGTACAGCGGCTGCAGGGTCCAGGCGCCGGGCGCGGTGACGTCGCGGTGCCAGGCCGCCTGCAGCCAACCGCTGTGCAGCAGCTCGGGGGAGGAGTAGCCGCGGCCCGCGCCGCCGGAGCCCATCGGCGAGTTGCCGCTGTAGCCGGCGGCCTTGCAGGAGGAGACGACGTTGCCGGGGCAGTCGCGTCTGGTCTCGTGCGGGTAGCCGTGGTTGTGGCCGACCTCGTGCACCACCGCGGCCAGCGACGGACGCGGCGGGAACCAGGTCACCCGCCCGGGCACCTGGCCCAGGCCGCCCCAGTCGCAGGCGCCGGTGTCGAACACGACGGCGAGGGAGTCCCAGGCCACGCCCAGCCCGGCCAGGTGGTCCTGCGCGGTGACGCGGGCCTGCTCGCTGTAGCACTTGGTGGTGTCGCCCGCGCCCGCCGCCAGCGCGGCGTTGGGCGGCGCGAGGTAGACGCCCTCGCCCGCGGCGGTGAACCGCAGCAGCCCGCGGGTGACCGCGTCGGTCCACGAGGCCAGCGAGTCCGCCGTGCCGAGGAACAGGTTGCGCGCGTACGCGGTGTCGGCGAGCTGGGCCTGCTTCTCCTCGGTGCTTCCGTTCTGGATCATCACGACGGCGAGCCGCTTGGTCGTCGGGGCGGCCTGCACGAGCGGGCCGCGGATCGGGGCGGGGTCCTGCGCGGCCCCGGCGGCCGCCGCCGGTATCAGCGCCGGTGTGATGAGCAGGACGGCGGTGAGGAGTCGCATCAGGGGTGCTCGCCTTCACGCGGGTGCGTCATCCCCCGGAATGGGGCGCGTCGTCCCCCGGAATGCTAGCCGTCGGTCGTTTCCGGAACTGTCAGCCCGGCGTCAGCTATCCGCTGCCGGAACGGTCGGCGGTGCAGCGCTTCGGTGAGCTCGGTGAGCAGGTCGGCCAGCGGCATGGTCAGTTCGGCGTCGAGTTCGCGCATGGCCGCGGAGGTCGCGGCCCATTCGGCTGAGACGACCGGCAGCAGTTCGCGTGCCTTGTCGGTGAGGGCGACCAGGCGCTGGCGGGCGTCGGCGCCGGTGGTGAGGGCGACCAGTCCGGCACGGTTGAGCTGCGCGACGGTCTGGCTGGCCGCGGAGTGGGTGACCCCGACCCGGCGGGCCAGGTCGCGGATGGGCAGCGGACCTTCGGCGAGCAGTGCTCTGACCACGGGGGAGAAGCGCGGCCGGTAGTCGTCGAGGCCGAGTTCGGCGTACACCTTCGCGACGTCGCCGTCGAGCAGTTCGAGCACGTGGCGCAGCAGCGTGCCGACCGCTTCGCGTTCGGGCAGGGGATACATGCTAGAAATGTAACAGCGCTGTCATATTTCCCCCTGGAGGTGGTCCTGTGCACCCGCTGCGCGAGCCCTACGACACCGGCCTGCTCGACGTCGGCGACGGCAACCTCGTGCACTGGGAGGTCTCCGGCAACCCCGACGGCAAGCCCGCCGTCGTGCTGCACGGCGGTCCGGGCTCCGGGGCCGGGGCGGGCTGGCGGCGCTACTTCGACCCGGCGGCGTACCGGGTGGTGCTGTTCGACCAGCGCGGCTGCGGCCGCAGCACGCCCAGCGCCGGCGACCCGGCCACCGACCTGTCCGTGAACACGACCCACCACCTGGTCGCCGACATCGAGCGGCTGCGCGAGCACCTCGGCGTCGAGCGCTGGCTGGTGCTCGGCGCCTCCTGGGGCTGCACCCTGGCCCTGGCGTACGCGCAGCGCCACCCGTCCTCGGTCTCCGAGCTGGTGCTGTTCAGCGTCACCGGGGGCAGGCGCGCCGAGGTCGAGTGGATCACGCGCGACATGGGGCGGATCTTCCCGCAGGAGTGGGCCCGCTTCCGGGACGGCGTGCCCGAGGCCGAGCGGGACGGCGACCTCGCGGCGGCGTACGCCCGGCTGCTGGCCGACCCCGATCCGGCCGTGCGGGAGCAGGCCGCCCGTGACTGGTGCGCGTGGGAGGACGTGCACGTCGGCACCGCACCCGGTCACCGGCCCGACCCGCGCTACGACGACCCGGAGTTCCGGATGGTCTTCGCCCGGCTGGTCACCCACTACTGGGGCAACGGCTGCTTCCTGGAGGAGGGCGAGCTGCTGGCCAACGCGGGCAGGCTGGCCGGGATCCCCGGGGTGCTGGTGCACGGCCGGCTCGACGTGAGCAGCCCGTGCGACACCGCCTGGCACCTGGCCCAGGCCTGGCCCGACGCCGAACTGACCCTCGTCGAGCAGGCCGGCCACGGCTCCGCCAACGGCATCGGCGACATCGTCCTCGCCGCCCTCGACCGCTTCGCCCCCCACCCCTGACCCCACCCGCCCGGTCCCCACCGCCAGGCACGGGGCGGACCAGTCCCGCTGGACAGTGCGCTTGGCGCGCTGTTAGCGTAACGGCTGTTACGTAACGCGTGTGATGGAAAAGGGGCGAGGGCGTGCCGAGGGTGGTGGACCACGACGAGCGGCGCGAGCAGCTCTCCGCGGCGGTGTGGCGGGTGGTCGGCGAGCACGGGCTCGACGGGCTCACCCTGCGAGCGGTCGCCGACGCGGCCGGCTGCACCACGGGCCGGGTCGCGCACTACTTCCGGGACAAGAGCGCGCTGCTGCTGCACGCCCGGGCCGTCATGCACCGGCGCATGGCGGCGCGGATCGACGCGCTGCCCGACCCCGGCGACCCGCGCGCGCGGCTGCGGGCGGTCGCGCTGGAGGGGGTGCCGCTCGACGAGGAGCGGCGGCTCAACTCCACGATCTGGGCGACGTTCCTGATGGCGGCGCGCACCGATCCGGCGATGCTCGCCGAGCACGCGGTCCGGCACGAGTCGTGGATCCGGCGGCTGACCGGCCTGCTGCGCGACGCGTACGGCGTACCCCCTGCTGATCTGGAACTGCGGGCCCGCGGGCTGGTCGCCCTGCTGGAGGGGCTGGCGCTGTGCGGGGTGGCCACGCCCGACCTCTACCCGCCCGACCTGCTGGTCCGGGCCGTCGACAACCATCTCGACCTGCTGCTGGGAGCGCACGGATGAGCACGGAGAGCACCACCATGGAGATCGTCGAAGTGGCGCCGGCGGACCCGCGCCTGGTCCCGCTGGTCGGGGCGCTGCGCGCGGAGCTGGACGCCCGCTACCCGGAGGAGATCGACTTCGAGCACCCGGTGGTCAAGCGGGCGGCCCGGTTCCTGCTGGTGCTCGCCGGCGGCGCGGCGATCGCGTGCTGCGCGGTGCAGCCGCTCGACGGCGGCGAGGCCGAGCTGAAGCGGATGTACGTCGACCCGGCCTGGCGCGGCCGCGGCGTCGCCCGCCGCCTCATGCCGGAGGCGGAGAGGCTCGCCGCGCACACCGGCGCGAGCGTGTTCAAGCTCGAGACGGGCGTGCGCCAGCCGGACGCGATCGCGGTGTACGAGCGCGCCGGCTTCACCCGCATCCCCAACTACCCGCCGTACGACCGGTGGGACCTGAGCGTCTGCTACGCCAAGCGGCTCTGACGCCGGTCAGGGCGCCTCGTCGTCGGACCTCCGACGACGAGGCGCCCGTCCCGTCAGGCGGGGCAGAGGTGGTGGGCGGCGGAGCGCTCCTGCTCGGGCAGGCCGATGTGGGCCGCGACGACCCGCTCCGGGACGCCACCGGCGAGGCTGTCGGACAGGGCACGCTCGCGCACCGCCAGCAGCCGCTCGGTGTTGGCCCCCAGCACCCGGTCGAGCTGCGCGAGCTGTGCCAGCAGGCCGCTGTCGGCATCGGACGGCGGGCTCGCCTCGGCCGCGGCCAGCGCGGCGGCGACCTCGTCGGGGGTGACCGCGCCCAGTTCGGCGACGTCGGTCAGCGGCCGGCCGTGGTGGTGCACCAGGATCGCCGCGAACAGGATGCGCGAGGCGTGGTTCGCGGCCCGGTAGCCGTCGACGAAGCGCAGCCAGTGTGCGGTCTGCGCCAGCCGCTGCTCGGGATCGGCGGGCAGGTCGGCGCCGATGCGCACCGCGGGCAGCAGGCGCAGGGCCCGGTCGTACGCCAGGGACAGCAGCTCGCGTAGCTGGGTGGCGACCAGGTGGCGTTCGGTCAGGTCGTGTTCGGTGCCGCCGTCGGGGGTCAGGCCGGTCCAGTCGAGGATGACCGCGGCGCAGCTCGCGCAGGCGCGGTGGCCGCAGATGACCTCGGCGATGTCGGCCTCGGTCCAGCGCTCGTGGCGCACCAGGGTCAGGGCGGCCCGGTCGCGGGCGAGCAGGGCACGCCGGTAGAGGTGGCGCAGCTCCAGGGTGAGGGTGCACAGGCCGGGCGCGCCGCGTTCGGCCTCCTGACGCTCCAGCAGCGCGATCTGCCGGGCCAGTTCAGGCACGCTGATATCGGCGATCGGGTTCGTCGTCATGAGCTCGACGCTAACGCTGTGTGGTGGGAGCAGCTACACGGTGCTGATCTCCTGTGGGATTTCTGACCCGGGGCGCGTAGTGGACGTCACGTCTGCCCGTTTCGTCGGGTCGTCGGGGAGCCCCCCGTCGCAATAGACGTTGGCCTATCTGGATGACTTCGATCAAGGAATTTTCATCCAGATAGGCCAACGTCTATCAAAAACGCGGGCCGGGGCCGCCCGGCATCGACCAGCTGCCGCCTCGACAAAAAAATTTGTCGGTGGCAGGGTGGGGGCATGTTCGATGTAGCGGTGATCGACGATCCGGCCGCGGCCGAGGCGTCCCTGGACCCGATCCGGGCCCGGCTGCTGGCCGCCCTGGTGGAGCCGGGCTCGGCCACCAGCCTGGCCGCGAAGATCGGCCAGCCCCGGCAGAAGGTCAACTACCACCTGCGTGAGCTGGAGCGGCATGGCCTGGTCGAGCTGGTCGAGGAGCGGCGCAAGGGCAACGTCACCGAGCGCGTCCTGCAGGCCACCGCCGCGTCGTACGTGATCTCCCCGATCGCCCTGTCCGCCGTGCAGCCCGACCCGGACCGCGCGCCCGACCGGCTGTCGGCGCGCTGGCTGCTGGCCCTGGCGGCGCGGCTGGTCCGCGACGTCGGCGAGCTGCTCACCGGCGCCGCGCGGGCGAAGAAGCGGCTGGCCACGTTCGCGATGGACGGCACGGTGCGGTTCGCGAGCCCGGCCGAGCGGGCCGCGTTCGCCGAGGAGCTGGCGGCGGCGGTCACCGCGCTGGTCGGCAAGTACCACGACGAGCGGGCCGAGGGGGGTCGCGAGCACCGGGTGATCCTCGCCGTGCACCCGACCGTGGCCCGGCCGGGCGAGGAGGGCTGAGGTGGGCAGGGACTTCGAGATCGAGCAGGAGCTGCCGGTCGAGGCGACCCCGGAGCAGATCTGGGACGCGATCGCGACCGGGCCGGGCATCGACTCCTGGTTCATGGGCCGCAACGAGGTGACCCCCGGTCCCGGCGGTGCGGTCAGCACCGTCTTCGGGGGGTACGCCCCGACGCTGCCGATCACCGCGTGGGAGCCGGGACGGCGGCTGGCGTACGGCGAGCCGCCCGGCCCCGACGGCCGGTTCGTGGCATACGAGTTCCTCGTCGAGGGCCGCGCCGGCGGCAGCGCCGTGCTGCGTACCGTGGCCAGCGGTTTCCTGCCCGGCGACGACTGGGCCGACGAGTTCGAGGCGATGGGCCTGGGGCTGGGCCTGTTCTTCCGCACCCTGGGGGAGTACCTGACGTGGTTCCGGGGCCGCACGGCGCGGCCGGTGACCGTGTTCGGCCCGCCGGTGGCCGACTGGCCGCGGGCCTGGGCGGCGCTGCACGGCGCGCTCGGGCTGACCGGGACGCCGCGGCCGGGCGACCCGGTCCGGCTCACCGTCGGCGGCGAGCCCGCGACCGGCACGGTCTACCACGTCAGCGCGCAGACCCTCGGCGTGCGGACCCCGGACGCGCTGTTGCGCTTCGTGCGGGGCTTCCAGGGGTCGATGGTCGCCATGCACCACCTGTTCACCCCCACGCAGACCGACCCCGACGCGGCCTGGCGGTCCTGGCTGGACGCCACGTTCGCCGGTGACACGGCATGACTACGAAGGAGCACCCCATGAGCAGCGTCATCTCCGCCGACGGCACCGCCATCGCGTACAGCAGGACCGGGCAGGGCCCGGCCGTGATCCTGGTCGACGGCGCGATGTGCTTCCGGCGGATGGGCCCGTCGCAGCCGCTGGCCGCGCAGCTGTCCGACCGGTACACCGTCTACACCTACGACCGGCGCGGCCGCGGCGAGTCCGGCGACACCGCGCCGTACTCCGTCGAGCGCGAGGTCGAGGACCTCGACGCGCTGATCAAGGAGGCGGGCGGCGAGGTCTACCTGTACGGCATCTCCTCCGGCGCGGTGCTGGCCTGCGAGGCCGCCGCACGGCTGGGCGGCATCCGCAGGCTCGCCGTGTACGAGCCGCCGTTCGTCGTCGACGACACGTACGCGCCCCGGCCGGACGACTATCTCGACAAGATGGACGCGATGATCGCGCAAGGGCGGCGCGGCGACGCGGTCGCCACGTTCATGAAGACCGTCGGCATGCCCGGCTTCCTGGTCGGGGTGTTCCGGCTGACGCCGAACTGGCCCAAGCTCAAGCGGGTCGCGCACACCCTGCCCTACGACTTCCGGGTGCTCGGCGACACCGGCTCCGGCCGGCCGCTGCCGCGCGGGCGCTGGGCGGGGGCGCAGCTGCCCGCGCTGGTCATGGACGGCGGTAAGAGCCCGCAATACCTGCGCAACGGCGCCAGGGCGCTGGCCGGGGTGCTGCCGAACGCCGAGCACCGCACCCTGCCCGGCCAGACGCACCTGCTCAAGCCGCAGGCCGTCGCGCCGGTGCTCAAGCAGTGGTTCGTCTAGAGCTTCCTGACCAGCAGCTCGAACTGCAGGTCGTCCCGCTTGGGCAGGCCGAACCGCTCGTCGCCGTAAGGGAACGGGCTCACCTCACCGGTGCGGGCGTAGCCGCGGCGCTCGTACCAGGCGATGAGCTCCTCGCGCACGGAGATGACGGTCATGTGCATCCGCTGGGCGTCCCACTCGTCGCGGGCGTAGCGCTCGGCCTCGGCGATGACCGCCTTGCCGATGCCGCCGCCCTGCAGGTCGGGCCGCACGGCGAACATGCCGAAGTACGCGTGGTCGCCGTGGCGCTCCAGGTGGCAGCAGGCCAGCAGCCGCCCGTCGCGCTCGGCCAGCAGCACCACGCTGTCGGGGCCGGCCAGGTGCGCGGCGACCGCGGCGGGGTCGGTGCGCTGGCCGTCGAGCAGGTCGGCCTCGGTGGTCCACCCGGCCCGGCTGCTGTCCCCCCGGTACGCCGACTCCACCAGCGCCACCACCGCGCCCACGTCGTCCGGCTGCGCCGCGCGCACCGTCAACGCCTGCTCCGCCATCATCCCGACCTCCGGCATCCTTGATCGACGCCAGGCTACCGGCCCGCTCCGCGGAGGTTCGGAAGGGCACCTTCTACAACGGAAAACGATAAGAAGGTGCCCTTCCTTTCCGGGGTCAGCGGGTGTTGATGAGTTTGGGGTGGGACTTGGCCCAGGCGGCGAGCTTGTCGGCGCGCAGGGCGGTGAAGTAGGACTTCTGCACCGCGTCGAGGCGTTCGCCCTGGTAGGAGCCGCCACTGAAGAGGCCGCCGCCGGGCAGGCCGACCAGGGTCAGGTTCGCGGGGCGGATGTTGCGCAGGGCGTACACGAACTCGGTGGGTTTGCGGCCGCGCCCGTCGAAGGTCAGCGTGCCGCCCAGCGCGGACAGGATGCCGTCGAACTTCGCCGGGTCGGTGAGCACGTCCAGGCTCATCGCCTTGGTGAGCATGGCCTTCATCAGCTGCCGGTGGTGGCGCTGGCGGGCGTACTCGCCGCCGGTGGTGTAGCGCTGGCGCGCGTAGTCCAGCGCCTGCCAGCCGGACAGGTGCGCCATGCCCACGTTGTACGTCTTGCGCGGCCCGGAGTAGCCGTGCTCGCAGCCGCCGCACGCCGGGCGGTGCTTGCCGTCCGGGTGCCGGTGGATCGAGACGACCTTCTGGTCGATGTAGAGGTCCACGCCGCCCAGCGCGTCGATCAGCCGCGTGTAGCCCCGGAAGGTGATCACGGCGCCGGCGTCGAAGCGCTTGATGCCGGTGTAGCCGCTGACGGCGTTCGCCGTCAGCTGGAAGCCCTTGGCGATGTCCCACGTGTTGCTCTTGCCCGGCACCCGCCCGCCGAAGGTCATGGCGTGGGTGAGCTTGCTGCGCCCGCCGCCGTAGCGCGACGGCTTGAACGCCGGGATGTCGACGACCAGGTCACGCGGCAGCGAGGTGAGGTACGCGTTGCTGAGGGACTTGTCGACGTGCAGGATCATCACCACGTCGCCGTGCGGCGGCCAGCCCTTCTTCGACTCGCGGGTGTCGATGCCGACGATGAGGAAGTTCAGCGGGCCGGTGATGTCCGCCCCGGCCGACGGGGACGGGCTGGGGCTGGGGCTCGGCGAGGCCGACGGCTCGGGGGAGTCGCTCGGCCCGAACAGGTCGACCTGGGGGATGGCCTCGTCCACACGCGACTGAGCGACCCGCACGGCGGCGTACGCACCGCCGCCGATGAGGGCCAGCACCACGCCGAGCAGGACGAACAGCCGAACAGAGCGCGTCATGGGGGGCTCCGGGGGTGGGGGCGCTGTCGGGGCCTCGAACTGTAGCCGCTGCGCGGCCACCGCGGCAGGGCGGCCGGGGACTCCCCGGGCACCCCGCCGTGACCTGCCGAACCGCCCGCCGGGCCGGTCCCCGGGTCGCTGCGGTCAGGCGGCGGGGCGCGCCCGGCCCACCGCTGCGGCGGCCATGTCGTCGCCGTCGGCGCGCAGCCCGGCGATCACCCCGTCGACGTCGGCGGCCGGCCGGTTCTGGCTGAGCTTCCACTTGGCCTCGATGCGGCTGATGCGCAGCTCGACGCCGACGATCGCGCGCAGCTGGCCCGCGACGTACGCGGCGGGCGCGTCGTCGACCGACCACGGGTGCGCCCGGCCCTGCTCGTGCTTGTCGCTGAGCCGCCGCACGAGAGCGCCGGTCCAGGCCGGGTCGTCGTGCACGACCAGCTCGCCGTAGGCGTGCACCACGACGTAGTTCCAGGTCGGCACCACCCGGCCGTGCTCGGCCTTGCTCGCGTACCAGGTGGGGGAGACGTACGCGTCCGGGCCGCGCACGATCGCCAGCGCCTCGCCCAGCACCGGGCGGCGCCACTGGTCGTTGTTGCGGGCCAGGTGGCCGAGCAGTGCGCCGTGCGGGCCCGCGTCCGGGTCGTACACGAACGGCAGCAAGGTCGCGACCAGCCCGTCCGTGGTCGCGGTGACCAGGTCCCCGGCGCCGTGAGCCGTCAGCAGCTCGCGCACCGCGGGCTCGTCGGCGGCGAAGTGTGCGGGTGTGTACATCGGATCAGGCCTTTCCGGGAGCGGGCGCGGGCGCGGGTTGCCGGGTGCGCTGGATCGCCACCACGCAGGCGAGCACGACCAGCGCCGCACCGGCCGAGGCGGGGGTGACCGCCTCGCCCAGCAGCAGTGCCGACCATGCCATCGTCAGCACCGGCTGCGCGAGCTGGATCTGGCCCACCCGGGCGATCCCGCCCCGGGCCAGGCCCGCGTACCAGGCGAAGAAGCCCAGGAACATGGAGACCGCGGTGAGGTAGCCGAACGCGAGCCAGCCGGCCGCGTCGGCGCGCGGCGGGTGGGCCGCCGCGGCCAGCAGCGTGACCGGCACGGTGACCGGCAGCGACACCAGCAGCGCCCAGCAGATGGTACGGGCGCCGCCCAGCTCGCGGGCCAGCGCGCCGCCCTCGGCGTACCCGAGCCCGCACAGCACCACCGCGGCGAGCAGGAACAGGTCGGCGACGCCCAGCGAGCCGCGCACCGCGCCGCCCGCGACGAGGAACCCGAGCACGGCCAGCAGCCCGGCCGCCCCGGCGGCCCAGAACAGCGGCGGCGGGCGCTCGCCGGCGCGCAGCACCGCGAACACGGCGGTCATCGCGGGCAGCACGGCGACGACGACGGCGCCGTGCGCGGAGGTTTGCGTGGTCAGCGCCAGCGACGTGAACACGGGGAAGCCGACGACGACCCCGGCCGCGACCACGGCCAGCCGCCGCCACTGGGCGCGGGTGGGCCGGGGTGCGCCGGTCAGGCGCAGGTATGCCCAGGCCAGCAGCGCGGCCCCGACGGCCCGGCCGAACGCCGTGAACCACGGGTCGAGCTGCTGCACGGCGACGCGGGTGGCGGGCAGCGACATGCTGAACGCGAGCACCCCCAGCGCCCCGAGCGCGAACCCGCCGACCGCCGTTACCGTTCCGGGGTGAGTAGCGTTACCCTTGGCTCTCATGAATTACGGTAACGCAACCGACCGCGTTATCCAAGATCTGCGGGTGCTGGCCGCGGGCGCGGGGCCTGGCACGCGGCTGCCGTCGGTGCGCGAGCTGACCGCCCGGCACCAGGCCTCGCCGGTCACCGTCGCCGAGGCGATCCGGCAGCTGGTGGCGCAGGGCCTGATCGAGGCCAGGCCCGGCCGGGGCACGTTCGTCGCGGCCGCCCCGGAGCAGCGGCGGGCGCCCGACCTGTCCTGGCAGACCGTCGCGCTCGGCCCGGCGCTGCCCGGCGAGCGGGAGCTGCAGGCGTTACTGGCGTTACCGCCCGCCGGGGCGATCCCGCTGTCCGGCGGGTACCTCGACGCCGACCTGCAACCGGCCGCCGCGCTCGGCGCCGCGCTCACCCGCGCCGCCCGCCAGCCCGCCGCCTGGCAGCGCGGCCCGGTCGAGGGCCGCGCGGACCTGCGCGCCTGGTTCGCCCGGCAGGCCGGGGGCGGGCTGCGCGCCGACGACATGGTGATCTGCCCCGGCGGCCAGGCCGCGCTGTCCACCGCGCTGCGGGCGCTGGCCCCGCCCGGCGACACGCTGCTCGTCGAGTCGCCGACGTACCTCGGCGCGCTTGCCGCGGCGCGGGCGGCCGGGCTGCGGGTGGTGCCGGTGCCCGCCGACGCCGACGGCGTACGCCCGGACCAGCTCGCCGCGGCGTTCGCCCGCACCGGCGCGCGGCTGTTCTACTGCCAGCCGCTGTACGCCAACCCGCACGGGGCCACGCTCGCCGGGCACCGCCGCGCCGAGGTCCTCGACGCGGTGCGGGCCGCGGGCGCGTTCCTGCTGGAGGACGACTACGCCCGCGACCTGACCATCGACGGCGAGGCGCCGCCGCCGCTGGCCGCGGACGACCCCGGCGGGCACGTGGTGTACCTGCGCTCGCTGACCAAGTCGACCGCGCCCGGCCTGCGGGTGGCCGCGCTCGGCGCGCGCGGCCCGGCCGGGGCGCGGCTGCGCGCCGCCCGGCTGCTCGACGACTTCTTCGTGGCCGGTCCGCTGCAGCAGGCGGCCCTGGAGTTCGTGACCGCCCCCGCCTGGCCGCGCCACCGCCGCGCGCTGCGCACCGCCCTGCGCGAGCGCCGCGAGGCCCTGCTGTCGGCCCTGCGCCGCCACCTGCCGGACCTGGTCCCGCAGCACGTCCCGCGCGGCGGCCTGCACCTGTGGGTACGCCTGCCCGACGGCACCGACGACACCGCCCTGGCCGCCGAGGCCGCCGCCGAGGGCGTCACCGTCTTCCCCGGCCGCCCCTGGTACGCCGCCGAACCCCCGGCCCCCCACCTGCGCCTCACCTACGCCGCATCCCCACCCGACCTCATCGGCGAGGCCGTCACCCGCCTCGCCCGCACCCTCCACCAAACAAAGCCATGAAAGGAAGGGCACCTTCTTAACGCTATGCGTAGAGGAAGGGCACCTTCTTCACCCACCCCCCGCTCACCTGGGCCGCGAGCGGCGACCGAGCCGTACGCGACGCCGAAAGACTCGCGGCGTCTGCGGCCGGGCGAGCCGCTACTCCGTAAGAGTCGCCCCGCCGCGGGTGCACACTGCCGGGCCGAGGTGGGGCGGGGTCAGCGCTCGGGTTCGGGGTCGGTGACGTCGGCCCAGGTGCCGGCCAGGCCGGTCACGGCGGTGTCGGCGTCGACCGCGACGGCGAGGCCGTGCTCGCCCGCGCCGAGGGTGATCTCGCGGCCGCGCAGCCGCTCGTCGGCGATGACCGGCCACGGCTTGCGCGACCCGTACGGCGTGATCGTGCCGCGCTCGTACCCGGTGGCGTCCTTGGCGTCGGTGGCGTCCGGCATGGACAGCCGGGACACGCCGAGCAGCGCCCGCAGCTTCGGCCAGGAGATCACGCGCCCGCCGGGGACCAGCACGAACAGGTGGTCGTCGTCGCCGCGCCGGACCACGATCGTCTTGACCACGTCGGGGATCTCGACCCCGCGCGCGGCCGCCGCCTCGGCGAGGCTGCGCACCGGCCCGTGCCGGATCACGCGGTGAGCCAGTCCGGCGGCGGCGAGGGCGTCCAGCGCTGCGGTCATGGCTCGCACCCTACCTCGCAGTACGCGAAGGGCTCCCGGATCGGGACCGGCCCTGCCCGCGCATCGCGCCCGGCTCCGCGGGGCGCCGGCCGCGCACGCCGACCCGCAGCCGGGCGCGGGCTGTCGGTAAGGCGTCGCGCAGGTGTGCCGGCGCCGCCGGCGGTCCTACCTTGCGGTACATGAGACTCAGGCTCGCGTTCGTCGCCGCGCTCGCGGCCGTGGCATCCGTGCTCGTCGTCCCGGCCGCCGCGCACGCCGCGCCGGACCCGCTGGCCTGCTCGGCGGTGGGCAGCTACAGCCGCTCGGGCACCAGCGACACCTACTGGCTGGTCGGCTCGACCGGCAGCCACCGCTACTGGCAGGTGGCCGACGCCTTCAGCAACCACTACCGGCGCAGCTACGTCGTCAAGTGCGACGGCGACACCATCGTCTCGTCGGCCGACCTGGCCGTCTCCGCCACCGGCGGCGAGCGCTGCGGCACGGCGTCGGCGGGCGCCTACCAGTACGCCGGCACCCGGCTGGCCCTCGCGCCGCTGGTCACGTTCCCCGGGTTCTACATCGAGAACGACTACCGCTACTGGCATGTGAACCGGTGGGTGAACATCGGGTTCTACGGCTTCTGGATGTACGACCACTCCGAGCTGGCCGCCTGCCTGGCGCCGTGACGCCTGCCGCGGGCCGCACCGCACCGTGACGGTGCGGCCCGCGCCGGGCTCAGCCGGTGCGCAGCGCCGCCAGGTCGGTGCGACCGCGCAGGGTCGCCGCGGCGGCGGCCGCCAGCAGCGCCACCAGGGCCAGACCGGCCAGGCTCGCGGCGGCGTAATCGACGGGGTCGACCAGCCAGGTCAGCGTGCGCGCCGGCGAGCGCATCACCAGGTCGGAGCAGTCGGCGGGTTGGCACCCGGTCACCGTGGTCACGGTGATCTCGGGCAGCACCAGCCGGGCCAGCACCGCACCGAGCAGGATCGCGGCGGGCACGACCGCCGCGACGGGCGCGAGCGCCTGCCACAGCAGGGCGCGGGTCAGCACCCCGCGGGTCACCCCGGTGGCGGTGAGCGCGGCGAAGGCCCGGCGGCGGGCCGCGACGGCTTCCAGCAGCGCCACCAGCAGACCCGCGGCCGCCAGCGCGGCGGCGCCGCCGACCCCGGCGGACAGCAGCTTGACCATGCTGAAGAGGTAGTCGCGGCTCTGGTCCCAGGGCAGCGGAGCGCCGGGGGCGAGGCCCTGGCTGAGCCGCTGCGCGACCATCTCCGTGCCGAGATGCTCGCGCAGACCCAGCACGGTGCCGGTCAGCACCGCGCAGACGATCAGCACGCCGACGGTGCGGCTGCCGGTCCACGGGTCGGCCCGCAGGCGCCCGGCGGCCAGCAGCGCCGCCGGGCCGCGGCCGAACCGGTGCAGCAGCCGGCCGGCGCGGTCGCTGAGCCAGGCCATGCCGAGCACCAGCCCGCCCGCCACCGCCGCGGCGCCGACCGCACCGACCACCAGCCCGTCCGGCCAGTACACGGTGCCGGTGGCCAGGTACCCGAAGACGGCCACGCCGAGGCCGATCAGCAGCAGCGGCCACATCCGCGGCGCCGCCGGGGTGGTGGCGCGGGCGGCCACCCCGAGGGGGGAGCCGTGCAGGCCGCGCAGCAGCAGCGCGGCGAGCAGCGCCGACGCCACGGGCAGCCCGGCGAGCACGAGCAGCAGCCCCAGCGGGCCGGGGCGCACGTCGGTGGGCAGCCAGAGCACCCCGGCCCCGTTGCGCCGGTGCAGCGCGCCCTGGGCGAGCCGGAACAGGGCCAGCCCGAGCAGCCCGCCGAGGCCCGCCGCCACCCCGGTCTCGGCCGCCGCTATCGCGGTGACCTGGCCGGGGGTCGCGCCGGCCAGCCGCAGTGCGGCCAGCCGCCGGTGCCGGGCGGGCGCGCCGACCCGGCCCGCCTGCGCGGCCAGCGCCAGCACGGGCAGGCACAGCAGGGTGAGCATGGCGGCGACGGCCTGGCGCATCGTCGGGTCGTCGAAGAACAGCACCTGGTAGTCGGGGTCGTCGGGCACGATGGCCAGCACCGTCGCGGCGGTCAGCAGCACCGCCGCGGCCAGCGCCGCGGTCAGCCCGGTGAGCACGACCCGCAACCGGTCGGTACGCGTGCCGGCCAGCGCGAGCCGCAGCAGCAGCGACGGCCTCATGCCAGCGCCCCGATCGCCACGCCCAGCCCGGTCGGGTCCACCTCGCCGTCGCGCAGCACGATCTCGCGCTCGGCGTACGCGGCGATGGTCGCGTCGTGGGTCACCACGACGACGGTGGTGCCCTGCTCGCGGGCGGTGCGGGTGAGCAGCTTCATGACCAGCTCGCCGGCGAGGGAGTCCAGCGCGCCGGTGGGCTCGTCGGCGAACAGCACCGCGGGCTGGGTGACCATGGCGCGGGCCAGGGCGACGCGCTGCAGCTGGCCGCCGGACAGCCGGCCGGGCGTCTGCTCGGCGGCCTCCGCGACGCCGAGCCGGGCCAGCCAGCTTCCGGCCGCCGCCAGCGCGGCCCGCCGCGAGCCGCCGCCGAGCATCAGCGGCAGCGCCACGTTCTCCACCGAGGTCAGCTCGGAGATCAGGTGGCCGTGCTGTAGGAGCACGCCGAACCTCGTGCGGCGCAGCTCGCTGCGATACGCCTCGGAGGTGTCGTCGATGCGCTCGCCGCGGAAGGCCACCTCGCCGCCGTCGGGGCGCAGCACGCCGGACAGGCAGTGCAGCAGGGTGGACTTGCCGCAGCCGCTGCGGCCGCGGACGGCGACGATCTCGCCTTCGTGCAGGTCGAGGTCGACGCCGCGCAGCGCGGGCTGGGCGCCGAAGGTCTTGGTCAGGTCACGGGCGGTCAGGATCGGGCTCATGAGTGCACCTCCCGGTGCAGTGCGGCGACGCGGTGCAGGGCTGTCTGCAGCCACCGCAGGTCCGCGTCGAGGTGGGCGAGGGCGTGGTCGACGGCGATGAGGTCGCCGATGGTGAGGTCCTGCTCGGACTTGAGCCGGGTGAGCTCGCGCATCCGGGCGGTGTGGGCCTGCTGCTGCGCGCCGAGGTACGCGGTGGCGCGGGCGGGGTCGGCGACCAGCAGGGCGACGACGACCTTGCTGAGCAGTGCGCTGGCGACGTACGGGGCGGGGGCCTCGACCTCGGCCAGCCAGCGGTCGAGCGCGGTGCGGCCGTCGTCGGTGATGGCGAACGCGGTGCGCTCGGGCCCGCCGGCCTGGTCCTGGCCCGCCTGGGTGACCAGGCCGTCGCGTTCGAGCCGACTCAGGGTGCTGTAGACCTGCCCGAACGCGAGCGGCTTGGCGCGGGGCAGCCGCTGGTCATAGGCGTGTTTCAGCTCGTAGCCGTGCCGGGGGCCCCGCGCCAGCAGCCCGAGAAGCACGTAGGACGCTGACATGGGCCATACTATTCACTCGGTGAATAGCTTCCGTCAAGGGTCCATTTTCGATCACGGTGGCAGGGTGGCGACACGCGCCGAGCACGTCCGCAAGTTCATGATCGACAGGGCGGGGCGGGGGCGGTCAGGTGGCGCGGAGGCGGCGGAGCATGCGGGCGTCCTCGAAGCCGACGGCGCGGGCGGCGGCTTCGACGGTGCTGCCGTGGCCGATGAGGTGCTCGGCGCGTTCGCGGCGCAGTTCCTGCTGGTAGCGCAGGGGGGTCAGCTGGGTGGCGGCGGTGAACAGGCGGGTGAGGGTGCGAGGGCTGACGCCCGCGGAGGCGGCGAGCGCGGGCAGGGGCAGGCGCTCGGTGAAGCGGGCGTCGATCTCGTCCTGCACCCGGTGCACCGCGTCGGACAGGTGCGCCCGGTGCCGCAGCATCGCGCTGGCCTGCTGCTCGTCGCCGTTGCGGCGGGCGTAGACGACCATCGCGCGGGCGGTGCGCGCCGCGGCGGCCGGGCCGTGCCGCATCGCGACCAGGTGCAGCGCCAGGTCGATGCCGCTGGCGATGCCGGCCGAGGTCACCACCCGGTCGTCGACGGTGTAGAGCACGTCGCGCACCACCCGCGCCGCCGGATAGCGGGCGGCCAGCTCGTCCTGCAGGTCGTGGTGGGTGGTGCAGCGGCGCCCGGCCAGCAGCCCGGCCCGGCCGAGCGCGTCGGCGCCCGCGCAGACGCTGGCCACCGTGCCGCCCCGGGCGTGGTGCTCGGCCAGCCGGGCCAGGGTCGCCGCACCCAGGTGGCCGTTGGCGCGCAGCCGCGGCGAGCGCCAGCCCGGCACCACGACCAGGTCGTCGGGCCCGAGCGTGGGCCAGTCCAGCCGGGCCCGCACCGGCAGGCCCTGCGCGGTGGGCACGTCCTCCTGCTCGGCCACGAAGTGCAGCCGGTACCCGTGGCCGTGGTCGGCGGCGGTGGAGAACACCTGCGCCGGGCCGGCCAGGTCCAGCAGGTGCAGCTGCGGGACGAGCAGGAAGACGACCTCGGTCATGCCAGCTCGGCCACCGTCCGGATGGTCGCGAACCGGCCGGCCAGGGCGTACTCGGTGCGCCGGGTCACCTCGGCGGCGGGCAGCGTGCGCGGGTCGGCCAGCAGCTGCTCGTTGGAGACGTCCGACGGCAGGTCGCGGTGCGGGATCGGGAACGTCGCGCACGCGTCGACCACGAACGTCACGTCGTAGCCGAGGTCGCTGCCGACCCGGGTGGTGGTCTCCACGCACTGCTCGGTGCGGATGCCGCACACGGTCAGCTCGCGGATGCCCGCCGCGGTGAGCAGCTGCTGCAGGTTGGTGGTGGTGAACGCGTTGTGGGAGGTCTTGGTCAGCACCGGCTCGCCGTCGGCCGGGACCAGCCCGTCGATGAGCCGGACGTGGCCGGATTGCGGGTCGAACACGCCCTTGCTGCCGGGCTCGGCGTGCAGCACCCATACCACCAGGTCGCCCTTGGCCCGCGCGGCCCGCACCAGCCGGTCGACCCGGGCGACGATGTCCGGGTTGTCGACCAGCTGCCACAGCGGCCGCTGCCGGAACGATTCCTGTACGTCGATGACGATCAGAGCGTTTCGCATGACTCGATCCTCACCCCGTTCCCGCCCTGGCAGAAGGCACCATCATGCCTCGCGCCGGAACGATCCGGTCACCGCACGCCGGTCGGTTAGGCTGCCCGGCGTGTACACCGTGCGGCAGGCCGCGCCGCAGGACCTGGCCGGGGTACGCGCCGTCGCGCGGCGGTTCGGCAACCTCGCGCAGTGGCCGCGGCGCCCCGACTACCTCGACCGCGAGCTGGCCAACGGCCGCCTGCTGGCGGGCTTCGCCGGTGCCGAGCCGGTCGGCTTCGGCGCCACGTTCCTGCGCGGCGGCCTGACCCACCTGGCTGACCTGTTCGTGCTGCCCGAGCACCAGTCCGCGGGCCTGGGCCGGGCGCTGCTGGCCCGGCTGCTGCCCGCCGACGCGCCGCGGGTCACGTTCGCCTCGTCCGACCCGCGGGCCGTGGCGCTCTACATCCGGCAGGGCATGCGCCCCGTCTGCCCCCTGCTCTACCTGCGCGGGCCGCTGGCCGCGCTGCCCGACCGGGGCATCGACGCCGTCCCGGTCGCCGCGGGCGAGGTCGCCGCCCTGGACACCGACGCCGCCGGCGGCCGCCGCGACGCCGACCTCGCCTGGTACGCCGCCCTGCCCGGGGTGAGCGTGCACCGCACCGGCGACGGGTACGCGGTCGTGCGCTCGCTCGGCGACCGGGTGCTGCTCGGCCCGGCGGGCGGGCAGACCACCCGGGCCTGCGCGGACGCCGTGCTGGCGGCGCTGGTCCGGCACCGCTCCGTGGGCACGGCGGCGCTGTCCGTGCTCGGCCCGAACCCGCTGCTGCCGCTGCTGCTGGAGGCTGGGTTCACCATCGCCGACATGGACGTGTTCCTGTCCAGCGGCGGCGACCCGATCGCCCTGGACCGCTACCTGCCCCACCCCGACCTGGGCTAGCGGCGCGCGTGCCGTGCCACGCTCGCGGTAATCTGCCGCGCCCCGCCGACATAGACAGGGTGACCCGGTCGTACTTCGACGAGGAGATCCCATGAGTCCTTCCGGTCAACGGGGGGAGAGCTGGTTCACCGCCGTCTACCAGCTGCACCATCCGGACGTCGTCCGCTACGGGCTGCGCCGGCTGGCCGACCCGGACGCCGCCGGCGAACTCGCCCAGGAGGTGTTCGTCGTCGCCTGGCGGCGTCGGGAGGAGGTGCCCGAACCCAGCCTGCCCTGGCTCTACGGGGTGGCCCGCCGGCTGCTCGCCAACCACCGCCGGGCCGGCCGGAGCCGGCCTGCGCCGCTCCCGCTGCTCGACACCGACCCGCTGCCGGTCCCCGGCGCCGACGCGGTGATCGGCCTGCTCGACCTGCGCGCCGCGCTGGCCGGCCTCACCGAACCCGACCAGGAGGTGCTGCGCCTGGTCGGCTGGGAGGGCCTCTCCCTCGCCGAACTGGCCACTGCCCTGGGCTGCAGCCGGGGCACCGCCGCGGTCCGCCTGTACCGGGCCCGCCGCCGGCTCACCGCCGCGCTGCGTACGCCGGCCCGGCCCTCGCCGTCCCGCGTCGCCCCCGTCCGGATCTGACCTGAGAGGAACAGACATGCTCGGCACCAAGAACATCCGCACGCTGCTCGGACCCGCCGACCCGGCCCGCGGGCGCGACGTCGCGCCGCCACGGCTGTCCGCCGCCGACCTGATCGCCGCCGCTGCCGCCCGACCCGACGCGGACCGGCCCGCCGCCGCCCGCCGCCGGCCTCCGGTCCGGACCGGCCGCCGTGCGCGCGGTTCGTCGCCGACAGGCTCGACGGGTTGTTCGACGAGCCGCGGCCTGGCCGGCC
>NZ_JBFAOU010000108.1:0-26439 GCF_040675365.1 Catellatospora sp. NPDC049609
CGCGGGCGGGGCGGCGCGCCCCCGCCCCGCCGCCCGCCCCCCCCCCCCCCGCCGCGAGGGGGGAGCAGCGGCGGGCCGCTGCGGCACGGCCGGCAGATCAGATGCGGTGACGCGGTCCGGGCGCGGACCGCGTTGTTTGCGGGCGACGCACCGTCATCTGGATCTGTCGGTCTGTGCTGGACGTCAACATAATCGTCGTCCGCAGGCGACGCAAGCGGCGACGTCTGAAACTGTCTATTACCCCCGAACGGGTGACGGGCGAGCCTCTCACCACGCGTGTTGGCGTGGGCTTTCCAGAACCTGAGACGTCATCTGATAGCGACGCGGGACCTATGGAGCCGCACCGTAACGCGCGGCTAATCTGTTAGGTATGGGCGACGCAGTACGGGCGAAGGAAAGACCGCAGCCGGTCACGGAGTGGGGCAGATATCTCCGGCGCATGTGTGACCGGCCCGAGTGGTCGGTGGCCAAGCTGGCCCGCGAGTCCGGCATCGCCCGCCAGACGATCTTCGACTGGATGAAGGCGTCCGACGGCGGCGACTCGGTGACCGTCGGCTCGGTGCGGCGGGTCGCCGACGCGCTCGGCGACGACATCGTGAACGCGCTGGCCGCGGCCGCTGGCGTGCCCGACCGCGACGCCGACGAGGAGCTGTCCCCGATCCTGCAGTCCGACCTCGACCCGCGGGCCAAGGAGGAGCTGGTCGAATACCTGCGCGGCCTGCGCGAGGCGCAGCGTCACGCCCGCCGGACCGAGATCAACGCCATGCTCAACCGCCCACGGCTGGCGGCCTAGCGCCGGGTAGGGTCGTCAGGTGCGAGTCTCGGCGTTGATCCTTCCGGTGTACCCCTGGCGCGAGGGCCGCCACATCTGGCGCGAGGCCGAGGAACTCGGCTTCCATGCCGCCTACACCTACGACCACCTGTCCTGGCGCACCTTCCGCGACGGGCCGTGGTTCGGCGCGGTGCCCACGCTCACCGCGGCCGCGGGCGTCACCGACCGGCTGCGCCTGGGCACGATGGTGACCTCGCCCAACTTCCGCCACCCGGTCACCCTGGCCAAGGACGTCATGACCCTCGACGACGTCTCCGACGGGCGGATCACCATCGGCGTCGGCGCGGGCGGCGTCGGCTTCGACGCGACGGTGCTCGGGCAGACGCCCTGGTCCACGGCGGAGCGCACGGAGCGGTTCGAGGAGTTCGTGCCGCTGCTCGACCGGCTGCTGACCGACGGCGACACCACCCACCACGGCAAGCACTACTCGGCGTACGAGGCCCGCATGCTGCCCGGCTGCGTGCAGCGCCCGCGCGTGCCGCTGGCGGTCGCCGCGACCGGCCCGCGCGGCCTGGCCCTGGCCGCCCGGCACGGGCAGGCCTGGATCACCACCGGCCCGGCGCGCAAGGGCGACGAGACCGACCCCGCGCTCATCCCCGGCATCATCGCCGACCAGCTCGCCGGCCTGGACCGGGCGTGCGCCGCGGCCGGCCGCGACGCGGCGGAGCTGTCGCACATCCTGCTGACGGGTTTCACGCAGGAGCACCCGCTGCGCTCGGTGGACGCGTTCGTCGAGTTCGCCCACCGGTACGCGGCGCTCGGCATCGACGAGATCGTGGTGCACCGGCCCGTGCCGGGCACCTGCTTCGACCCCGGCCAGGGCGTCTGGGAGAAGCTGCCGGCCGCCGTGGCGGCGGCGTTCGGCGGGGGAGCGGGACGGCCCACCAGGGCCGAAACCGGGCACTGAACGATCGATCAGTCTCCCGCGTGTATCGCGCATTTGTCGAGACAGTGTCGCCCCGTTGCAACGTAGGTCACATCAGAGGACTAGGCTTGCCCGTCGTGACACGCCGCGCAAAGATCGTCTGTACTCTCGGCCCCGCCACCTGGTCCCCCGAGCGCCTCCGCGGGCTCGTCGAGGCCGGGATGGATGTCGCCCGCATGAACTTCAGCCACGGCTCCCACGCCGACCACGAGCAGGCCTACCTGCGGGTCCGTGAGGTGTCGGCCGCCACCGGCAAGGCTGTCGCGACGCTGGCCGACCTGCAGGGTCCCAAGATCAGACTTGGCAAGTTCGCGGACGGCCCCCACGAGTGGCGTACCGGTGACAGTGTTGTCATCACCAGCGACGACATCCTTGGCACGGCCGACCGGGTCTCCTGTACGTATCGGAAGCTGCCGGCCGAGGTCAAGGTCGGCGACCGCCTGCTCATCGACGACGGCAAGGTCGCCGTCGAGGTGACAGGGGTGAGTGGGCCGGACATCCGCTGCCTCGTGATCGAGGGCGGGCCGGTCTCCAACAACAAGGGCGTCTCGCTGCCCAACGTGGCCGTGTCGGTGCCCGCCATGTCCGACAAGGACGCCGAGGACCTGCGCTTCGCGCTGCAGCTCGGCGTCGACCTGATCGCCCTGTCCTTCGTGCGCTCGCCCGAGGACATCAAGCTGGTGCACGCGATCATGCACGAGGTCGGCATCGTCCGCCCCGTCATCGCGAAGATCGAGAAGCCCGAGGCGGTGGACAACCTCGAGGCCATCGTGGACGCCTTCGACGGCCTCATGGTCGCCCGCGGCGACCTCGGCGTCGAGCTGCCCCTCGACCAGGTCCCCCTGGTGCAGAAGCGCGCCGTCCAGCTCGGCCGCGAGTACGCCAAGCCGGTCATCGTGGCCACGCAGATGCTCGACTCGATGATTGAGAACTCGCGCCCGACCCGCGCCGAGGCCTCCGACGTCGCCAACGCCGTGCTCGACGGCGCCGACGCGGTGATGCTCTCCGGCGAGACCAGCGTCGGCAAGTACCCGGTGCTCACCGTCAGCACCATGGCGAAGATCATCGCGACCACCGAGGCCGGCCAGATCTCCGTGCCCCGGCTGCAGCACGACCCGCGCACCCGCGGCGGTGCGCTGACCGTGGCCGCCTCGCAGATCGCCCGCGCCGTCGGCGCCAAGGCGCTGGTCGCCTTCACCGTCACCGGCGACACCGTGCACCGGCTCGCCCGGCTGCACTGCGAGCTGCCGCTGCTCGCCTTCACCCCGGAGCCGGCCGTGCGCGACCAGCTCGCGCTGTCCTGGGGCGTGGAGACGTTCCTCATGCCGTTCGTGCACCACACCGACGACATGTTCCGGCAGGTCGACGAGCGGCTGCTCAGCCTCGGCCGGGCCAACGTCGGCGACTACGTGGTGGTCGTCGCGGGCAGCCCGCCCGGCACCCCCGGCTCCACCAACACCCTGCGCGTGCACCAGCTCGGCTCGCTGGCCATGCCGCAGACCCTGGCCCAGGCCCCGCAGGCGGCCCAGGGCTAGGGTGAGCGCGACCGGGGCGCGCGGCGTGCCCCGCCCGCGCGAACGGACGTGACATGACGGAGCCCATCACCGGCCAGGCCGCCGTGGACAACCTGGTCGAGCTGCTGGACCTGGCCCCGGTCGACGATCTCGTCTTCCGGGGCCAGAACCCGCCGATCGGCCCGCCCCGCGTCTACGGCGGGCAGGTCGCGGCGCAGGCCCTGGTCGCCGGCGGGCGCACCGTCGACCCGTCCCGCCACGTGCACTCGCTGCACGGATACTTCGTCCGGGCCGGCGACATGACCCAGCCCATCGACTACCACGTCGAGAAGATCCGCGACGGCCGCTCGTTCTCCGTCCGGCGCTCGGTGGCCATCCAGCGCGGCAAGCCGATCTTCCTCATGTCCGCCTCGTTCCAGGTGCGCGAGGAGGGCCTGGACCACCACGACCCGGCCCCCCTCGACGTGCCCGGCCCCGACGAGCTGCCCACCATGACCGACCGGCTCGCGCCGTACCCCGAGCGCCTGGGCATCTGGAAGATCCTGCCCCGCCCCATGGACGTCCGCTACGTCAACGAGCCCGGCTGGGTCCGCCCCGGCAAGCGCGTCGCCGCCGACCTGCAGCGCGTCTGGATGCGCCTGGACGGCAAGCTCCCCGACGACCCCCTGCTGCACGCCTGCGCCCTGACCTACATGTCCGACATGACCCTGCTCGACGCGGTCCTGTCGGTCCACGGCGAGGTCTGGGGCCCCGGCGGCGTCATCGGCGCCAGCCTCGACCACGCCCTGTGGTTCCACCGCCCCTTCCGCGCCGACGAGTGGTTCCTCTACGACTGCGCCAGCCCTTCGGCCTCCGGCAGCCGCGGCCTGGCCACCGGCCGCATGTTCACCCGCGACGGCCGCCACATAGCCACCGCCGCCCAGGAAGGCCTCCTCCGCCCCGTCGGCGCCTGACCCCTCACCGCGCCGATCTTGCGTGAACTGTGGGTACGACACACTCGAACCGGACAAATCCCTAACAGTTCGCGCAAGATCGTCGGGATCATGAGCGATTCCGGTCACGCCTGTGGTCCGTGTGGGGTCAGCTGGTGATCCAGTGGGGCGATAATCGGGTCATGCGACTGTCCGCCCGCGTCGACTACGCGCTACGTGCCGTGATCGAACTCGCCTCCGGAGGCGACGGCCCGGTCACCTCCGAGCGCATCGCCCGCGCGCAGGAGATCCCGCCGAAGTTCTGCGAGAGCATCCTGCTGCAGCTGCGCCGCGGCGGCGTCGTCTTCGCCCAGCGCGGGCCCGAGGGTGGGTACTGGCTGGCCCGGCCCGCCGAGCAGATCGCGCTCGTCGACGTCATCGAGGTCATCGACGGCCCGCTCGGCTCGCCGCGCGCCGTGCCGGCCGACGCCCCGCTGGGCGCGGCGCAGGCGCTGCAGCAGGTGTGGAACGCGGTGGAGGAGTCCGAGCGGGGCATCCTCACCCGGGTGACCATCGCCCACGTGATCGCCGGCGAGCTGCCCGCCGACATCGCCGTGCCGCTGCCGGTCGCCGCTGCCTGACGGGTACCCGACAGCCTCGTTTCACCACTTGTTAACAACTCGGTCTTGCCTCTCCCACTTTTCCTATTAAACTGATCGGAATTACCTGGTAGGTGGGATCAGTGGGAGGCATACCGTGCGGAAACTACTGATCATGGCGTTCGTGGGGCTCGCCGCCCAGCTCGTCGACGGCGCCCTGGGCATGGCCTACGGCGTCACCTCCAGCACCCTGCTCCTGGTCGCCGGCATCTCGCCCGCCACCGCCTCCGCCTCCGTCCACCTCGCCGAGGTCGGCACCACCCTCGCCTCCGGCATCGCCCACTGGCGCTTCGGCAACATCGACTGGCGCGTCGTGGTCAACATCGCGCTGCCCGGCGCCCTCGGCGCCTTCGCCGGAGCCACCGTGCTCAGCAGCGTCTCCACCGAGGCCGCCGTCCCGTGGACCGCCGGCATCCTGCTCGCACTCGGCATCTACCTGCTGTTCCGGTTCGCCCGGCCACTGCGGCCCACCCGCCCGCGCCCGCTGCCCACCCGCTTCCTCGGCCCGCTCGGGCTGTTCGCCGGCTTCATCGACGCCACCGGCGGCGGAGGCTGGGGCCCCGTCGCCACGCCCACGCTGCTCGCCTCCGGCAGCATGGAGCCGCGCAAGGTCATCGGCTCGGTCGGCGCCTCCGAGTTCCTCGTCGCGGGCGCGGCCAGCGTCGGCTTCCTGATCGGCCTCGGCTCCGAGGGCTTCGTGCTGCCCACCGTCGCCGCCCTGCTCGTGGGCGGTGTCATCGCCGCGCCCATCGCCGCCTGGCTGGTCAGGCACGTGCCGGCGCAGCTGCTCGGCGCCTTCGTCGGCGGCCTGATCGTCGTCGTCAACACGCGCAGCCTGCTCCGCGTCGCCGACCTCGAGACCACCCTCGGGGTGTACGCGTACCCGCTGGTCCTCGCCGCGTGGGTGGTCGCCGTCGGGTTCGCCGTCCGCGCCTGGCGCCGGGTCCGCGCCGCCGCCCCGGTGACCGCCGAACCGGTGCCGGTCGGCTGACCGGCCGCGGCGGGCGGCTCAACCCCGCGCCGGACCGCGCTCTGCCGCCGGGCGCCGGGACCGCAGCGCCACCCCGAGCACCCGCTCCACCGGCACCAAGCCGATCTCGCGGGAGTCCATGCTGGCCGCGGCATTGTCACCCAGCACGACCACGCGGCCCGCAGGCACCGTGCCGACGTCCCCGGCACCGGCCACGCCCGGCGGCACCGGGTCGCCGGGCACGGCGGCGAGCCGCTTGACGAGCCAGCTGCGTCCGCCGACGGCCCCACCGGCGCACGGCGGAGCGGACCAGCCCAACCCGTCCGGCTCGTCGGGCCGCTCCAGCACGACCACCCGCCCCGCCGCCAGCCGCCGCGGCGGCACCCGGCGGACCAGCAGCAGGTGCCCGTCGGCGTACGTGGGCTGCATGCTGCGCCCGCGCACGGTGACCCGGACGAGATTGCGCCGCCCCCAGCGCAGCACCGCCACCAGCGGCAGGACCAGCACACCGGCGTACCACCAGGACATCACGGCCTCCGTGCTCACCCGGCCCGCGCGGCGGGCTCGGCATCGGCGGGCCGGTAACCGTCGGCCTGCAACGCGAACAGCTGCGCGTACCGGCCACCCGCCCGCAGCAGCAGGTCATGGCTGCCCTGCTCGACCACCACCCCGCCGTCGAGCACCACGATCGTGTCCGCGCCGCGCACCGCGCCCAGGCGGTGCGAGATGAGCAGGCTCGTCTGCCCGGCGCGGTGCGCCCCGAGCCGCTGGTGGATCTCCGCCTCGGCCTCGGCGTCCAGCCCGGCACTGGGCTCGTCGAGGATCAGCAGGCACCGCCGCCGCCGCAGCAGGACCCGGGCCAGCGCGAGCCGCTGCCACTGGCCCCCGGACAGGCTCACCCCCTGGTTGCCGTCGGTGTCGTCGTCCGCCGCCAGGAACGACCTGCTCAGCATGGTGTCGTAGCCGTACGGCAGGGACATCAGCTTCTCGTGGATGCCGACCTCGCGCGCGGCGGTCTCGACGGCCGTACGGTCCGCCGCCAGATCACCGACGGCGATGTTCTCCGCCGCGGTCATGTCGTACTCCACGTAGTCCTGGAAGATCGCGCCCAGCCGGGCGCGCAGCTGCTCGACCGGCACCTCGCGGATGTCGACGCCGTCCCAGCGGATGCTGCCGCGCGACGGGTCGTAGAACCGGCACAGCAGCTTGACCAGCGTGCTCTTGCCCGCGCCGTTCAGCCCGACCAGGGCGACCGCGTCGCCGTGCGGGATCGTCATGGTCACGCCCCGCAGCACCCAGGGATGCGCGGGGGAGTAGCGGAACCAGACATCGCGCAGCTCGATGCCGCGGCGCAGCTCAGGCAGCGCGACCGGCTGCCCGGACCGCTGCGCCAGGTCCGAGCCGGCCCGGACGACGGCCAGGTAGTGCCCGAAGATCAGCAGGTGGTGGTGGGTGACGGCCACCGCCGCCGCGAGACCCCCGACGGTGCCCTGGGCCGCGGCCACCGCCGCCACGAACATCGAGATGTCCCCGACCGACAGCGCACCCGCCGCCGCGGCCCGGACCGCCCAGATGAGGCCCACCGCCGCCACCACCGCCGACCCCGCCGCGATCGCGCCCTGGACGAGCAGCCCGCGCCGGTCCACCCGGCGCTGCAGGCCGTTGATGGACACCCGGGTGGCGTGCATCCGGTCGCGCAGATGATCGCCCAGGCCGAACAGGCGCACCTCCTTGGCCGCATGCGCGTCGCCCAGCAGGGTGGCGTAGAACAGCTCCCGCCGCTCGATCGAGGTCACCTTGAACGTGGTCTCCGCCCGCGCGCGGGCCAGCCGGAGCTCGCCGAGCAGGATGGGCAGGCCGCTCAGCACCACCAGCGCGGCGATCCCCGGGCTGATCAGCAGCAGCGAGACGAGAAAACCGGCGGTCGTGGTCAGCGCGCGCAGCAGCCCGAGCGTGCTGCCCATGATCTGCCCCGGGCTGTCCTGGCCGCACTGCTGGGCCAGGCGCAGCCGGTTGAGGAAGGCGGCGTCCTCGAACCGGCCCAGGCCCCCGTACCCGTTGACCGCGCGGTAGAGCCGGTCCTGCGCGAGCAGGCTGGTCCGGCGGCCGAACTCGCCCTGCAGGTACGTCGACAGGTGGGGTTGCACCGCCCCGGCCAGCCCGGTGACCGCGAGGCCGGTCGCGGCCACGGCGACCGCCGACCACGACCCGGCCCCGGCCGCCAGCCGGTCCAGCACCCCCTTCATCAGCCAGGCCGCGGCCACCGGGACGAGCGACCCGGCGACCGCCAGCCCCACCAGGGTCCACATGATCCCCGGCGCGGCGCGCACGCCCAGCTCCACGGCGACCCGGGCGGCAGCCCGGCGCGAGGTCGGCGAACCGTCGCTCATGACCGGATCGCGCCCACGCGGTCCACCACGGCCACCCCCGTGTCGGCGATGACGCCGCCGGCGCCCACCAGGCAGATCGCCGGATACCCGCGCACCGCGAAGGCCTTCGCCAGCACCCGTGCCTGCGGTCCGGCCACCACCGTGGCCACGCTCCGCAACCGGCCGACGTACGCCTCCATGCCTTCCTCCTCCTCCACCACGGCCAGAGCGCTCGACCCGCCGGCCGCCGCCGCGGCGACGAACCGGGGGATCAGCGCCTCGCAGGGCGGGCAGCCGGGGCTGAAGAAGCCGACCAGCGTCGGCGCGGTGAAGCTGCGCTCGGACAGCTCGCCGCCCTGCACCGACACCGCCGAGAACGGGGGCAGCTCCGTCCCGGCCGGCGCCGTCGACCCGCCGGTCTGCCCGGTGTCCTCGCGCGCGGCCAGGATCTCGGAGTGCCGGCGCAGCCGCCGCACCACCCCGTAGGTGAGCACCAGGTTCAGCAGGCACAGCAGTCCCAGCAGGACGACGGCGGCGATCAGGTAGGGCATGGCGGATCTCCTAGACGGGGTCGGTGAACAGGCCGGTGAGCTCGTCGAAGCGGACCAGCACCGCCGCGGCGGCGGCGCCCGCCACCACGGCGACGGCGACACCGCCGGGATGCGGCGCCCCGGTGCCGGACGCGGCGGCGAGCCCGACCGCCGCGAGGGTGAGCAGCAGCAGGTTGCGCACCAGATGCGGGTAACCCAGCGTGGTGCCGGAGCCGCCGAAGCAGCGGCAGGCCACCGCGGTGCCGCGGCGCACCGCCAGCCCGATCCCGGCCGTGAACACCGCCAGCAGCAGCACCGCCAGGGCCAGCCCGGCCGGCACCTGCACGCCGGCCAGCTGCACCACGACGGCGATCTCCAGCGCGATCACGGCCACGGCCACGGCTTTGCGCCAGCGCGCCGGGACCAGCCCGGACGCCTTCAGCATCGCGCTGAACTCGGCGAAGGCCGCCCGGCTGGACAGCTTCGAGCCCGCCGAGACGGCGAACACCAGCCCCAGCGCGCAGCGGCAGGCCAGCAGGACGTACACCACGAGCGACTCCCTCGGTGCGACAGTGCGGCCGACGGTAGGCGCCGGCCCGACAGGACGGCTACACATGCAGATGTATCGACGGCGTAGCGGCGGTCGCTAACGTCCGGCGCCAGCGGTCACCACACGGGGGACCGCATGTTCCGGAGGGAGGCGAGGCGATGCGTGCAGTCAAGGCCGTCGCGGACAAGCTGACCAGCCTGTTCGTACCGGGGATCAGCGCCGCTGCCGAGTGGTGCGAGTACGAGACCCGGTGCGTCGTCGGCTGCGGCCGGTGGCGCCTGGAGCGCCGCCGCGTGTGCGTCGTGGCCGGCACCGGGCCGTGGTCGATCGTCCACTGCGACTGCTGACGACCGGCGGCGGTGGGAGGGCGACCGCCCTCCCACCGCACCTAGGACAGGGCCGGGGCGGGCAGGTCGACCCCGCCGGGCGGCCAGCTCAGCAGCGTGCGGTAGAGCTCGCGCAACGCCGGATCGGGGTCGAGGCCCAGCTCGTCATGGAAGACCCGGGTGGCCTCCCGGAAGGTCGTCGACACCGCATCGTGCTCACCCAGCCGGTGATGCGCCGACATCCGCAGCCACCACGCGCGGGTGCGCAGCGGCGCGACCGCGAGCAGCCGGCGCAGCTCGCGCACCGCGCACCGCGCGTCGCCCGCCGCCAGCAGCGCCTCGGCCAGGTTCTCCGACGCCCGCAACCGCTCCTGGTCGAGGCAGCCCAGCCAGCCGTGCAGCGGCCCGAGGCGCGGCACGCCACCGGCCGCGTCGGTGCCCCGCCACAGATCCAGCGCCGCATGCAGGGACGCCACCGCCTGCTCCGCATGGCCGTCGGCGAGCGCCGCCCGGCCGGCGTCGGCCAGCTCGCCGAACATCAGGTGGTCGCAGCGCTGCGCGGCGACCCGCAGCACGTACCCGCCGGCCTGGTTGATCAGCTCCACCCCGGCGCGGCCCAGCGCACCGCGCAGCGTGTTGGCGTACGTGCGCACGTTCGCCACCGCCGAGCGCGGCACCTCCGACGGCTCCCACAGCGCCTCGGCGAGCAGATCCAACGACACCGTGCGGTTCGGCTGCAGCGCCAGCGTGGCCAGCAGCGCCCGCGGTTTCACACCGCGGACCGCGGACGAGCTGTCGACCTCGACCGAACCGAGCAGTCGCAGAGCGAATCGCACAGAATCTCCTTCCGCTCGGGCAGGCCTGGACCCGCCCGCCCCGTGGGAACGAGTGATGACGGCCGCCCGGGCGGCCGCCGCCACCATGCCGGTCGATGCCTGCCATCGGGTTGCCACGGCGTTGTCACGCGGCTCGGCGGCCCGGCGCCGGAGGCCACGGCCTGGATTCCTAGGACGATCCAGGAGGTGTGCGGCCCGGCACGGGGTTCGTCGGGATGTCCACCCGGTGCCGCGCCGGAGCAACGCCGCCGCACAAGCGTCGGGTCAGGGTCAGGACTTCGGGCCGACGTGCCGGTCGAGCACGGCCACGGCCTCGCGGCGCGCGACGGACAGCGAGTTGGGCCGGTTGAGCCGCCAGGCCACGCCGAGCAGGTCCAGCGCCCACCCGCACAGCGCCAGGATGTCGGCGGACTCATTGGCGAACAGGTAGCGCGGGTACTCGTAGGGCCTGCCCGCCTTACGGACCCGGTTGACGACGCGGCACCCGTCGGAATGGAACAGCCCGCGTACGAAGTCGCCGGGGTGCGCCCGCACGGCCACCTCCTGCCAGGACTCGAGAGCGATCCTTCGTTCATGCTTCCTGCCCGGCCCCGCCTGGGGCAGCAGGCACGGCCAGTGTTTGCCGTAGCTCTGCACGCCGACGCAGCCTCTCTGCCGGACGCGCTGCACGCTGTGCGCGAGAGTTCGCAGCATGGCCTGCTCGCAGGCCTCGATCAGCCGGGGGTAGATCTCGTCGCAGTACACGCGGAGGACAGGCACTTTCGTCTTGGTGACCAAGTGCCCGTCGCCGAGGTAAAGGCCGAGCAGGTAGGCGTACTGGTCGGCCGGATCCGGCAGGCCCGGAGCGGGCCTGCAGCGCGGGCAGCGGTCCTCGGTGAACACTCCGTCGGTCGAGTTGGCCCGGCACCAGTTCCGCACCGTCTGGTAGGGGAGCCCGAGCCGGGCGGCGATGGTGCTCATCGAGGTGCCGGCACGGTAATCGGCGCGGGCCTGGCGGCGGATCGCGAGGGGATGCACAGCCGACGATTCTCGAACAACCGTGCGACATGAGTACCGGGAGCGGGACTCGAACCCGCACGCTCTCTCGAGCAGTGGATTTTGAATCCACCGTGGCTGCCATTACACCATCCCGGCGAACCTGGCTCACTGTACCCGACTAGGCTTCCGGGTAGGCAAACGGCATTCGTGGTGTGGGGGTAGTGGTTCCGGTGACCGAGAAGCAGGCTGGTGTCGCGCGCAAGCGCGTGCTGATCGCGGAGGACGAGGCGCTGATCAGGCTGGACCTGGCCGAGATGCTCGGCGAGGAGGGCTACGACGTGGTCGGCGAGGCCGGTGACGGCGAGACCGCGGTGAAGCTGGCCGAGGAGCTGCACCCCGACCTGTGCATCCTGGACATCAAGATGCCGATCATGGACGGGCTCGCGGCCGCCGAGCGCATCGCCGGCGCGCGCATCGCCCCCGTGATCATCCTGACCGCGTTCAGCCAGCGCGACCTCGTGGAGCGGGCCCGCGCCGCGGGTGCGATGGCGTACCTGGTCAAGCCGTTCCAGCAGAGCGACCTGGTGCCGGCCATCGAGATCGCGCTGTCCCGGTTCGCCGAGGTGGCGGCGCTGGAGGCCGAGGTCGCCGGGCTCAACGACCGGCTGGAGACCCGCAAGGCGGTCGAGCGGGCCAAGGGCGCGCTGATGACGCAGTACGGCATGAACGAGCCGCAGGCGTTCAAGTGGATCCAGCGCACCGCGATGGATCACCGCTTGACGATGCGCGAGGTGGCCGAGCGGATCATCGTCGAGGCCGCCGCCGCGGAGTCGGCGGAGTAGTAGCCACGGGCGGGCGGCGCTCCTACGATCAGGCGATGCGCTCCCGTCGCGGGATCCTCGCCGCTGCCGCCTTCCTGTTGGCCGCCGTCGCGGCGTGCACCCCGGCGCAGGCTCCGGCACCACCGGAGCCGGAGCCGGTCCGCCCGCAGTGGCGGGAGGTGTCGCTGCCGCACCCGCCCGGCGAGGTCGCGAGGGTGATCGTGCGCGACGCGGTGCGCTGCGGCGACCGGTGGTATCTGTCCGGCGCGGTGGCCGACCGCCGCGGGGACACCCGGCCGGCCGCGTGGAGCAGTGGCGACGGTGTGTCGTGGCAGGTCATGGCCACCGATCCGCACACCTTCTGGGGCCGGGTGCAGGTGCTGTACTCGGTGGCCTGCAAGGACGGCCGGCTGGCCGCGCTCGGCGCGAAGTCGGGCGGCGCGCACGCGTACCCCCGGACCAGCAGCTGGCGCCAGCGCCCGGACGGGGTGCTGGAGGACGTTATCGCGGGCTGGGAGCTGTTCGGCGGCCCGCGCGCGGTCAACGTGGCGCGGCTGGTGTCGGGGCCGGGCGGCTACCTGATCACGGGGAACCGGGCGGCGGGCGCGGCGGTGTGGCTGTCGCCGGACGCGCGCGAGTTCCGCATCGTCGAGGGGGCGCCGGAGCTTTCCAGCGACGACCGGGGCAACACCTGGAACTTCGACGCGACGGCGACCGACGGCGGCTGGTTGATGGTGGGCGGCCTGATCGCGCCGGGGCGGATCGACCGCGATCCGCTGGCGTGGCGCTCGGCCGACGGCGAGCGCTGGACCCGCGTGCCCGCGCCGGGTTCGGCGGAGTACGACGAGTTCCAGCGGGTGACCGTGGCGGGCGGGTCGGCGTACGCGGTGGGCCTGACGGGTCCGGTGTTCGGGGCGTGGCGGCTGGTGGGGGAGCGCTGGGAGCCGGCGGGGACGTTCGGCGGCACGCGCGGGGGCGGCGGGGCGGCGCAGGTGCGGGCGGCGGTCGCGGCGGGCGACCGGGTGCTGGCGGCGGTGTCGGACGGCTCGCGGTTCACGCTGTGGCGGTCGGCGTCGGGTGACCGGTGGCGGCAGGTGGAGGCGCCGGTGCCGATGCCGGCGGGGGCGGATCGCGCGGTGTCTGCGGTGAGTGACGGACGCCGGGTGGTGCTGCTGACCGATGACGGCGCGAACGGTCGCGTATGGGTCGCCGAATGGGACCCCGGTGTCGATTGAGTAACGATCCGACCTGGGGCTCGACACAGTTGATCACTCGTTAGGGCAACCGTCCGTAACGTTTTGACGTACTGCCCTGCTCGGCCTTCACTCGTGATCCCTGCTGAGGTAACGTCCGCCACCACGGGCCGCATCGCAGGCGGGCGGCCCCGTACGTGGCGAAGGTCACCCCTGATTCGTGTGATTCGTCACGTGCGACCGTGCCTGCACTCGGAGGAGGAAGAAAGCTGTGAAGCGGAACTATCTACGGGCGCTCGGCGGCGTCGCGATGGCCGCGGCGCTGATCGGTGCGGCGGGTTGCCAGGACTCGGGCAGCGGCACCGAGACGCCGTCGGCCCAGTGCGGTGGCACGATCGCGACCTTCGGTGCCTTCACCGGCCCGAACGCTGGTCTGGTCATCCCGTCGCTGCAGGGCTCGAAGCTCGCGGTCAAGCAGTTCAACGAGGCGAACCCGAACTGCAAGGTGACGCTGCAGGAGTTCGACACGCAGGGTGACCCGGCGCAGGCGACCCCGATCGCGAACCAGATCGCCGGCGACCAGAAGTTCCTGGGCGTCATCGGCGGTGCCTTCTCGGGTGAGAGCAAGGCCACCATGCCGATCTACGAGGCCGCGAGCCTGGCGATGGTCTCCCCGTCGGCGACCAACCCGGAGCTCACCGCCGTGGGCAACAAGGCGTTCCACCGCGTCGTCGGCAACGACAGCACCCAGGGTGCCGCCGCGTCGGTGTACTTCAAGAACACCCTCAAGTCGACCAAGGTCTTCCTGATCGATGACGGCACCACCTACGGCGCCGGCATCATCAAGGAGGTCAAGGCCGGTATCGGTTCGCTGTTCGCGGGCGAGGACAAGGTCCAGGAGAAGCAGACCAACTTCGACGCGACCGTCTCCAAGGTCAAGGGCTCGCAGGCGGACGCGATCGCGTACGGCGGCTACACCAACGAGGCGGCGCCGCTGCTCAAGCAGCTGCGTGCGGCCGGCATCACGGCCAAGTTCGTCGGCTTCGACGGTCTGTACGACCCCGGTTTCGTCAGCGGCGCCGGTGCGGCGGCCGAGGGCGCGATCGTGACCTGCCCGTGCCTCCCGGCCGACAAGGCCGGCGGCACCTTCGCCGCGGACTTCCAGAAGGAGTACGGCGTCGCGCCGGGTTCCTACGGCGCCGAGGGCTTCGACGCGGCCACCGTGTTCCTGGAGGCCTTCAAGGCCGGCAAGACCGCGCGTGCCGACATCCTCGCGTTCGTGAAGGCGTACGACAAGCAGGGCGTGTCGAAGTACATCAAGTTCGACACCACCGGTGACGTCGACAAGACCAAGGTCGTCATCTGGGCGTACGAGGTCAAGGGCGGCGCCATCGTCGCGCAGTCCGAGATCGCGCTCAGCTGAGCTAGCGACCAGGGGAGCGGCCGGGGAGTTCAACTCCCCGGCCGCGCCCGGTAATAGGGAGTATTCGTGAACTGGAATGCACTGTTCGAGAACATCGGTCAACACACGATCGATGGTCTCGCGAAGGGCGCCATCTTCGCCCTCGTCGCGCTCGGTTACACCCTCGTCTACGGTGTGCTGCGCCTGATCAACTTCGCGCACTCCGAGGTGTGGATGGTCGGTACGTTCGCCATCTTCGGCTTCTGGAGCCTGCTCGGCGTCACCGACAACCCCCCGCTGGGCACCGCGATCATGCTGCTGCTGGGCGGCCTGCTGGTGGGCGCGGCCGCGTCCGGTGGCACCGCGTTGCTGGTGGAACGGACCGCTTACCGGCGCCTGCGGCAGAAGAACGTGCCGCCGCTGATCTTCCTCATCACCGCCATCGCCATCTCCCTGGTGCTCCAGGAGATCTTCGGTCTGTGGCAGGGCCGGCTGGTCGTCGGCATGCCCTCGCTGATCAAGCGGGAGACCGTGCTGACCATCGGCAACGCCGAGATCAACAACATCCAGATCATCATTCTGGTGTCGGCGCTGGTGATGATGGTCGGCCTGGACTGGTTCGTGAACAAGACGCGGAACGGCCGCGCGATCCGCGCGGTGGCCCAGAACCCGGACAGCGCGGCCCTGATGGGCATCAACAAGGACCGAGTGATCATGCTCGTGTTCGTGCTGGGCGGGATCATGGCGGGCGCCGCGGCGCTGTTGTGGGACATGCGTTACCAGATCACCAAGTTCGACATCGGTTTCGTGCTGGGCCTGAAGGCGTTCACCGCCGCGGTGCTCGGCGGCATCGGCAACCTGCGCGGCGCGCTGCTCGGCGGCCTGCTGCTCGGCGTGATCGAGGTGTACGGCGCGACGCTGACCCAGTCGACCTGGGAAGACGTGTTCGCGTTCGTGGTCCTGGTGGTCGTGCTGCTGTTCCGTCCGACCGGTCTGCTGGGTGAGTCGCTGGGGAGGGCGCGCGCATGAGCCAGGGTATTCGTGGGGTCACCGGCGCGATCGGCGACCGCTGGCGCAGCCTGCCGGGCTGGCAGCGCTTCGTGGCGTACGCCGCCGGCGTGGCCTTCCTCTACTACCTGCCCCTGCTGGGCATCCCGGGCCTGACCTGGTTCCGCACCGACTACATCGAGGGCGGCAACAGCTGGGCCGGCGTGCTGTTCCTGTGCGCGGTCTACGTCCTGATCGCGATCGGCCTGAACGTCGTGATCGGTCTGGCGGGCCTGCTGGACCTGGGCTATGTCGGCTTCTACGCGATCGGCGCGTACAGCGTGGCGCTGTTCGGCTCGACGCAGTCGCCGGTGGTGCAGTGGATCCAGCAGGAGTTCGGGCTGGGCACGACCTGGGCGGTGGCCTGGGCGGCGTGCATCCCGATCGCGATCGCGGCGGCGATGATCTCCGGTGTGCTGCTGGGCTGGCCGACGCTGCGCCTGCGCGGTGACTACCTGGCCATCGTGACGCTGGGCTTCGGCGAGATCATCCGCATCGTGGCCAAGAACATGAAGGAGGTCACCAACGGCGCCGAGGGCATCGGAGCGATTCCGGGCCCGCAGGGTGCGCCGTCGGCGGACAACAACATCTTCGGCCTGCTCGACCCGAAGCCGTGGTACTGGCTGGCGCTGACCGTGGTGCTGATCATGGTGTTCCTGGTGCGGCGCCTGGAGAACAGCCGGGTGGGCCGGTCGTGGCTGGCCATCCGCGAGGACGAGGACGCCGCCGCCGTCATGGGCGTGCAGGGCTTCAAGTTCAAGCTGTGGGCGTTCGCCATCGGCGCGGCGCTGGGCGGCATCTCGGGTCTGCTGTTCGCCAGCCGGCAGGGCTTCATCCAGCCGGCGCAGTTCGACGCGGCGCTGTCCATCCTGTTCGTGGCGATGGTCGTGGTCGGCGGCTCGGGCAACATGGCCGGTGTGGCGGCGGGTGCGGTCCTGCTGACCTACCTGCCGGAGCGCTTCCGGGAGGTGGCCGAGTACCGCAACCTGGCCTTCGGTGTGGCGCTGCTGCTGGTGATGCTCTTCATCCCGCAGGGCCTCATCCCGAGCCGGCGCCGTGCCCGCGAGCTGAAGGACCGTGAGAAGGAGGCTCCGGCTAATGCCTGAGAACATGCAGGCCACCGGCGCCCAGCGTCCCGTGGTGCTCGAGGTGGACCAGGTGACGCTGCGCTTCGGTGGCGTCGTCGCCCTGGACGGGGTCGACTTCAAGATCCACCAGGGGGAGATCCTGGGCCTGATCGGCCCGAACGGTGCGGGTAAGACCACCTGCTTCAACGCGATCACGGGCGTCTACCGGCCCACCGCGGGCGAGGTGCGCTTCCTCGGCGGCCGGGTCAGCGGGCGCAAGCCGCACCAGATCAACCGGCTCGGCATCGCCCGGACGTTCCAGAACATCCGTCTCTTCCCGGAGATGACGGCGCTGGAGAACGTCATGGTCGGCACCGACTCCCGGCACAAGACCAGCGTCGTGGGCGCCCTGTTCCGGCTGTACCGGGTCAAGGCCAAGGAGCACGAGCTGCCGCGGGTCACCTCGACCAACGGTGCGGTGCGTGCCTGGCAGCAGACGAAGCGGGCGTGCGCGAAGGTCTTCGGCATCTCCCGGCACACGCTGGAGGAGCGGGCCGGCGAGCGCAAGTCGATGGAGCTGCTGGAGTTCGTCGGCATCGCCGACTGCGCCAACGAGGTCGCCCGCAACCTGCCGTACGGCTACCAGCGGCGGCTGGAGATCGCCCGTGCGCTGGCCACCGAGCCGAAGCTGCTCTGCCTGGACGAGCCGGCCGCCGGCTTCAACCCGGCGGAGAAGGAGGAGCTGCTCGGCCTGATCAAGAAGATCCGCGACCGGGGCTACACGGTCCTGCTGATCGAGCACGACATGCGCCTGGTCATGGGCGTGACCGACCGTATCGTGGTGCTCGAGTTCGGCAAGAAGATCGCTGAGGGGTCCCCCGCCGAGGTGCGGGAGAACCCGAAGGTGGTCGCTGCGTACCTGGGGGTGGCCGAAGATGCTGCTTGAGATCGACAATGTGACCCTGCGGTACGGCCGCATCGAGGCGCTGCACGGCATCAGCCTGCACGTCGACGAGGGCGAGGTGGTGGCCCTGATCGGCGCGAACGGCGCCGGCAAGACCACCACGATGCGGGCCATCTCCGGCCTGCGCCCGATCGCCTCGGGTGCGATCCGCTTCAACGGGGAGGACATCTCCAAGGTGCGGGCCGACCTGCGGGTGGTCCGGGGCATCTGCCAGTCGCCGGAGGGCCGGGGCGTGTTCCCGGGCATGACGGTGCAGGAGAACCTCGACATGGGTGCGTTCACGCGCCGTGACACCGCGGCCATCGCGGAGGACATGGAGCGGGTGTTCACCCTGTTCCCGCGGCTGCGGGAGCGGCGCAAGCAGGCCGGTGGCACGCTGTCGGGCGGCGAGCAGCAGATGCTGGCGGTGGGCCGGGCGCTGATGGGCCGGCCGAAGCTGCTGCTGCTGGACGAGCCGTCGATGGGCCTCGCCCCGATGATCATCCAGCAGATCTTCGACATCATCGTCGAGATCAACAAGCAGGGCACCACGGTGCTGGTGGTGGAGCAGAACGCGCAGCAGGCGCTGTCGCGGGCGCACCGGGCGTACGTCCTGGAGACCGGCTCCATCGTCAAGGAGGGCACCGGCGCCGAGCTGCTGCACGACCCGGCGGTGAAGGCGGCCTACCTCGGCGTGGGCTGAGCTGTTCGACGGGCGGCCCGTCGCGCGCATCCGGCAGGGTGCGGGCGGCGGGCCGCTCCCGTTTCCCGTCATGGCCTGCCGTACTTTGCGTTACCGTGAATCATCACACGGTACGCAAAGGGGATAGATGTGCTCAAGAGACTGATTCCAGTCGGAGCGATCGCTCTCGCGCTGGCCGCGAGCGGCTGCGGCGGCGGGGGCGAGCCGTCGGGCACCCCGACGGGTGCCGCGCCGTCGGTGTCGGTCAACCCGACCCTGGCGGCGATGGTCCCGGACGCGATCAAGTCCGACGGCAAGATCCTGGTGGGCACCGACGCGACGTATGCGCCGAACGAGTTCCTCGCCGAGGACGGCAGCACCGTGATCGGGTTCGACATCGACCTGTTCAAGGCCGTCGCGCAGACGCTGGGCCTGAACGTCGAGGTGCAGCCCGGCACGTTCGGCGACATCATCCCGGGCGTGCAGTCGGGCAAGTACGAGGTCGGCGTCTCCTCATTCACGGTCAACGACGACCGCAAGAAGCAGGCCCAGATGGTGACCTACTTCAACGCGGGCACCCAGTGGGCGACCAAGGCCGGCAACCCGGCGGGCGTGGACCCGAACAGCCCGTGCGGCAAGCGCATCGCCGTGCAGCGGGACACGGTGCAGGCCGAGGACATCGCCAAGCGGTCCGAGGCGTGCGTCGCGGCGGGCAAGCCCGCCGTGGTGATCAACCCGTACGCGGGCCAGGACCAGGTCGCCAACTCCGTGGTGACCGGCAAGGACGACGCCATGCTGGCCGACTCCCCGATCACCGCGTACGCGGTCAAGCAGTCCAACGGCCAGCTGCAGGCGATCGGCGACGTCTACGACGCGGCGCCGTACGGGTATGTCGTCAACAAGGACCAGGCCCAGTTCGCCCAGGCGCTGCAGGCCGCGGTCGACGAGCTGATCAAGAACGGCACTTACGAGCAGATCCTGAACCAGTGGGGCGTGCAGGCCGGCGCCGTGCCGAGCGCGCAGATCAACCCGTAGGCCATGACCGAGCCGACGCCCTCGGCGACGCCGTTGCCGCGGCAGGCCGAGCCGATCAAGGCCATCCCGGTCCGGCACCCGGGACGGTGGGTCGCGATCGCCGTGATCGCCGTGCTGGTCGCGATGTTCGTGCACATGCTGCTGACGAACAGCGCGTTCGAGTGGCAGTTCATGGTCGAGAACATGTTCAAGCCGCCCGTGCTGCGGGGCCTGCTCGGCACGGTGTCGATCACCGTGCTGTCGATGATCATCGGGGTGCTGCTCGGTGTGGTCATCGCGGTGGCCCGCCTGTCGGAGAACCCGGTGCTGCGCGGCGTGTCCTGGGTCTATACCTGGTTCTTCCGGGCCGTGCCGCGGTACGTGCTGCTCATCGTCATGGGCAACCTGGGCATCCTGTGGCCCCGGCTGGAGTTCGGCGTCCCGTTCGACACGTACCTCGGCCGGCTGTTCGGCATCGAGGACGCGAACTGGCGGCTGTTCGGGTTCACCACCCGCGAGCTGCTCAGCGGCTTCCTGGTCGGTGTGCTGGGCCTGGCGTTGTCGGAGGCGGCGTACATGGCGGAGATCGTGCGCGCCGGCATGCTGTCGGTCGACCCGGGGCAGGGCGAGGCCGCGACCGCGCTGGGCATGAGCCGGGGGCGGGCGATGCGCCGCGTCGTGCTGCCCCAGGCGATGCGGGTCATCATCCCGCCGACGGGCAACGAGACCATCGCGATGCTCAAGGACACCTCGCTGCTCATCGCCGTACCGGTGACGGCGGAGCTGTTCTTCCAGCTGTCCGCCATCGGCAGCCGCACGTACCTGATCTTCCCGATGTACGTCGCCGCGATCATCTGGTACCTGTTCCTGGTCAGCATCCTGCTGGTCGGGCAGTACTTCCTGGAGCGCCGGTTCTCCCGCGGCCACGGCCGCACCGGCGCGGCGAAGCTGAAGCTCGAAGGCCTGGCCGCCGAGCACGGAGTGAACCCGGAGCTGCCATGACCGCGCCCGAGGAGTTCATGGTCCGCACGGACAACGTGCACAAGTCGTACGGTCACGTCGAGGTGCTGCGCGGCATCGACCTGACGGTGGAGCGCGGCAGTGTCTGCGTGGTGCTGGGCCCGTCGGGTTCCGGCAAGTCCACCCTGCTGCGCTGCATGAACCACCTGGAGAAGATCGACTCAGGGCGGATCTGGGTCGACGGCCGGCTCATCGGGTACCGGCAGAAGGGCGACAAGCTCTACGAGCTGAAGGACAAGGAGGTCGCCGCGCAGCGTCGCGACATCGGCATGGTGTTCCAGCGCTTCAACCTGTTCCCGCACATGTGCGCCCTGGAGAACGTGATCGAGGCGCCCACGCAGGTCAAGGGGCAGAGCAAGGCCGACGCGCGCCGGCGCGGCATGGAGCTGCTGGACCGGGTGGGGCTGGCCGACAAGGCCGGCAACTACCCGGCGCAGCTGTCCGGCGGCCAGCAGCAGCGCGTCGCCATCGCGCGCGCCCTGGCCATGGACCCCAAGCTCATGCTCTTCGACGAGCCCACCAGCGCCCTGGACCCCGAGCTCGTCGGCGACGTCCTCGACGCGATGAAGGACCTGGCCCGCGACGGCATGACCATGGTCGTCGTCACCCACGAGATCGGCTTCGCCCGCGAGGTCGGCGACCAGCTCATCTTCATGGACGGCGGCGTCGTCGTCGAGTCCGGCCACCCGCGCGAGGTGCTCGCCAACCCCCAGCACCCCCGCACCCGCGACTTCCTGTCGAAAGTGCTCTGAACCGCGGCGCATCGCCGCATCCGCCGTGGACGGTCCCGAGTCGACCGGCGTGGATCCGCCAGGCGCAGGCGCGGCAGGCACGGCGCCGGAACGCGGGAGGCCACCGCGTCGCGCAGGCGCGGCAGACCGGCACGGTCCACATCGCACGGGCGCCCTTATGTTCTGTCTCCGCTGCGGCGACCTGGTCGACAGCGTCATTCGGAACATCTTGAGAAAACGGGGACGTCATGGCATTCAGGCGTTTCAAGGCGGCCGTCGCGGCCGCTTCTGTCGGGCTGTGCGCGGGTCTGGTCGCGGCGGTGGCGGGAGCGGCGCCGGCGCACGCGGCGAACTGTATGGACGGCGCGCTGTACTCGCTGGGCGCGAAGAAGTACGTGACCGCCGAGCTCGGCTACACCGGCACCGGGTACGGCATGCTGCGGGCGCGGGCGACCAGCGTCGGCGACTGGGAGCGGTTCGAGTTCTGCTACGAGTCGGGCACCTCCGGCGGCATGCTCTCGATCCGGTCACTGGCCAACAACCGCTGGGTGACGGTGGAGACCGGATACACCGGCGTGGACAACGGGATGCTGCGCGCCTCGTCGACCAGCGTCGGCACCAAGCAGTACTTCTGGGCGTGGAACGGCGGGCTCAACAGCGACGCCAACGGCAAGTACGCCACCGCCGAGCTGTCCTACACGGGCGCGCGGCTGGGCATGCTCCGGTCCCGGGCGACCACCGCCGGCCCGTGGGAGAAGTACGAGATCCGCTGACGGCCTCCGGCACGGGACGGGACCGGCGGGGAACGGATTCCCGGCGGTCCCGTCCCGTGTGGCGGGCCCGGCCCGCCGACCTCGGCCGCGCCGCGCGGCCCGGCTGGCAGTACCGTGTGCGCATGCCTACCGTCGCGGATCTCGAGTTCGGCAACTACCTGCTGGTCACCACGTTCCGCAAGGACGGCCGGGCGGTGCCGACGCCGGTCTGGGCCGTACGCGACGGCGCCGACATCTACGTCTGGACCGTCACCGACAGCGGCAAGGTCAAGCGCCTGCGCCGCAGCAGCAAGGTCACCATCAGCGACTGCGACGTCCGCGGCAAGGTCACCGGCCCCACCATCCCCGCCCGCGCCAAGCTGCTGGGCAGCGACGAGACCGCCGCCGTCCGCCACCTGCTGATCAAGAAGTACGGCATCCTCGGCCGCATCACCCTCTGGGGCAGCCGCATCCGCCGCGGCCTCGACGGCACCATCGGCGTCCGCATCACCGACCCCGCCCCCTAACCCGCCCGGCCCCGGCCCCGGCCCGCCCCCGGCGGCGCGTCGATCATGAAGTTGTGGCAGCGACACGACGTCGAACACGTCCATAAGTTCATGATCAACCCGGTGGGGTGGGGCCGGGTGGGGTGCGGGGCGGCGCGGGGGTGGGCGTCAGGGGGAGGGCATAAGCTCGTCGGGTGACTGAGACGCTGCTGTTGCTTGATGGGCATTCGCTGGCTTACCGGGCGTTCTTCGCGCTGCCGGTGGAGAACTTCTCCACGAGCACGGGGCAGCCCACCAACGCGGTGTACGGGTTCACCTCGATGCTGATCAACGTGCTGCGCGATGAGCGGCCCACCCACGTGGCCGTGGCGTTCGACGTGTCGCGCCAGTCGTTCCGCACCGAGCAGTACGCCGAGTACAAGGCCGGCCGCTCGGAGACCCCGACCGACTTCAAGGGCCAGGTGAGCCTGGTCCAGGAGGTGCTCGACGCGCTGCAGGTCAAGCACGTGCAGCTGGCGGGATACGAGGCCGACGACGTCATCGCGACGCTGGCGCGGCAGGGCCGCGAGGCGGGCATGCGGGTGCTGATCTGCACCGGCGACCGGGACGCGCTGCAGCTGGTCGGCGACGACGTGACCGTGCTCTACCCGCGCAAGGGCGTCTCCGACCTGGCCCGCATGGACCCGGCGGCGATCATGGAGAAGTACGGCGTGCCCCCGGAGCGCTACCGCGACCTGGCCGCGCTGGTCGGCGAGTCCAGCGACAACCTGCCCGGCGTGCCGGGCGTGGGCCCGAAGACCGCCGCCAAGTGGATCACGCAGTACGACGGGCTCGACGGTGTCATCGCCCGGGTCGACGAGATCAAGGGCAAGGCCGGCGAGAGCCTGCGCGAGCACCTGGCCGGCGTCATGCGCAACCACCAGCTCAACCAGCTGCGCGACGACCTCGAACTGTCCCTGGACATCCCCTCGACGCACTGGACCACCTGGGACCGCGAGGCGGTGCACCAGGTCTTCGACACGCTGCAGTTCCGCGTGCTGCGCGACCGGCTGTACCAGTACCTCGACACCGCCGAGCCGGAGGTCGAGGCGGGCTTCGACATCGACGGCACCGTGCTGACCGAGCCCGGCGCGCTGGCCGCATGGCTGACCGAGCAGGCCACCGGCCCGGTCGGCATCGCGGTCGCCGGCACGTTCGGCCGCGGCACCGGCACGCTGACCGGGCTGGCCCTGGCCGCCGACCACGCCGCCGTGTGGTGCGACCCCACCGACCTCGACGCCGCCGACGACGCGGCGCTGGCCGCCTGGCTGGCCGACCCGTCGCGGCCCAAGGTGCTGCACGACGCCAAGCCGGCGCTGCTGGCGCTCGCCGCGCGCGGCTGGCAGCTGCGCGGGCTCACCCACGACACCGCCCTCGCGGCCTACCTGGCCCGGCCCGACCAGCGCTCCTACGACCTGGCCGACCTGGCCGTGCGCTACCTGCACCGCGAGCTGCGGGCCGAGACGACCGGCACCGGGCAGCTCGCGCTGGACTTCGGCGACGGCTCGGCCGACCACGCCGCGGAGGAGGCGCTGATGCTGCGCGCCCGCGCGACGCTGGACCTGGTCGACGCGCTGGCCGGGGAGCTGTCGCGCGGCGACGGGCAGCGGCTGCTGGCCGACGTCGAGCTGCCGCTGGTGCCGGTGCTGGCGAGCATGGAGCGGATGGGCATCGCCGCCGACACCGACTACCTCACCGAGCTGGAGGCGCAGTTCGCGGGCGAGGTGAAGGCCGCGGCGCAGGCCGCGTACGCGGTGATCGGCCGCGAGTTCAACCTGGGCTCGCCCAAGCAGCTGCAGGAGATCCTGTTCGGCGAGCTGAACCTGCCCAAGACCAAGAAGATCAAGACGGGATACACCACCGACGCCGACGCGCTGCAGTGGCTGTTCGCGCAGACCCAGCACCCGCTGCTGGAGCACCTGCTGCGCCACCGCGACGTGGCCAAGCTGAAGACGACGGTGGACGGGCTGCTCAAGTCGGTCAGCGACGACGGGCGCATCCACACCACGTTCTTCCAGACGGTCGCGGCGACCGGCCGGCTGTCCAGCACCGACCCGAACCTGCAGAACGTGCCGATCCGCAGCGAGGAGGGCCGGCGCATCCGCCGCGCGTTCGTGGTCGGGCCGGGCTTCGAGTCGCTGCTCACCGCCGACTACAGCCAGATCGAGATGCGGATCATGGCGCACCTGTCCCGCGACGCGGGCCTGATCGAGGCCTTCGCCACCGGTGAGGACCTGCACACCACGGTCGCGTCGAAGGTGTTCGCCACCGACGAGGTCACCGCCGAGCAGCGCCGCCGGATCAAGGCCATGTCGTACGGCCTGGCGTACGGGCTGTCCGCGTACGGCCTGTCGCAGCAGCTCGGCATCTCCACCGCCGAGGCGACCGGCCTGATGGAGGACTACTTCGCCCGCTTCGGCGGGGTGCGCGACTACCTGCGCGAGATCGTCGACCAGGCGCGCAAGGACGGCTACACCGCGACGATCCTCGGCCGCCGCCGCTACCTGCCCGACCTGACCAGCGACAACCGCCAGCGCCGCGAGATGGCCGAGCGGATGGCCCTCAACGCCCCCATCCAGGGCTCCGCCGCCGACGTCATCAAGCTGGCCATGCTGAACGTCGACCGCGCCCTGCGCGAGGCCGGCATGACCTCGCGCATGCTGCTGCAGGTCCACGACGAGCTGGTCTTCGAGGTGGCCGAGGGCGAGCGCCAGACCCTGGAGGAGCTGGTCCGCCGCGAGATGGGCGGCGCCGTCGACCTGTCGGTCCCGCTCGAGGTCTCCGTCGGCTCCGGCCACGACTGGAACGAAGCCGACCACTGACCCACCCACCCCGACCCGGCCCGGCCGCCCCGCGTGGCCGGGCCCTTTTTTTGCGTCGATCATGAACTTATGGCACGGCTCGGCGGCGTGTCACGGCCACAACTTCATGATCAACGCAAGCGCTCGGCCGGTCGGGCCGGTCTGTGCCCGACCGGCCGGGTTCGGGCGGCGTGGTGATGGCCCGCTGGGGCCCGCGACGGCGTCGACGGCACCACGACCGCCGTCCGGACGGCGTGCGCAGAGCCCGCTTGGTCCAGCACGGCTGGTCCGCCCCCGCCCCGTCCCGCCAGGGGCTTGTCAGTCGCGGGCGGACAGCTCGGTGACGGCGCGGTCGATGACCTCGTCGGGGGTGAGGGTGATCGGGATGACGATCGCGCCCTCGGCGGCGCCGGGGGGTTGCAGGTCGGCGAGCTGGGAGTCGAGCAGGCGCGGGTTGAAGAAGTGCCCGGGCCGGTGGGACAGGCGTGAGGCCAGCAGCTCACGCGACCCGTCCAGGTAGACGATGCGCAGGTCCGGGGCGGCCTCGCGCAGGACGTCGCGGTAGGACCGCTTGAGCGCCGAGCAGGCCAGCACCGCGGGCAGGCCCTCGTCCTGCTGCACCGCCAGCCAGTCGGCGCACCGCCGCAGCCACGGCTCGCGGTCGTCGTCGGTCAGCGGGATGCCGGCCGACATCTTCATGATGTTGGCCTGCGGGTGCAGGTCGTCGCCGTCGGCGAAGACGGCGCCGAGGCGCTTGGCGATCCGGGTGCCGACGGTGGTCTTGCCGCTGCCGGACACTCCCATGACGAGGACTGAGTCGCTCACGACGTGACCCTACCCAGCGGCACCCGGCCCGACGCCTCCCGGCGCGCCACCGCGCCCCGGCGGGCCCGCCGAGGGCGGCGAGGAGGCCACCGGGCCCGGGGCGGCCGGGCGACCTGGTCACCGTGTCGAAGCCGACCAGCACGTTGCCGTTGAGGTCGGGGTGCTTGGCCTCGACGCCCGTGTCGATCACGGCGAC
>NZ_JBFAOU010000109.1:0-26346 GCF_040675365.1 Catellatospora sp. NPDC049609
ACGAGTTTCACTTGTTTGTGACTGTATTACAGACGTGTGCTCTACCTATCGGCCGCCCGCTGTCAGCGGGCGGCGCCTTCTCGTGGAGCGGGGAGGCGGATCAGGCCTCTTCGCCCTGCAGGTTGCGCGTCACGTTCGGGTCGACCGGGATGCCGGGGCCCATGGTGGTGGTGACGAACACCTTCTTGAGGTACTTGCCCTTGGACGCCGACGGCTTCGACCGCAGGACCTCCTCCAGCACCGCGGCGTAGTTGTCCACCAGCTGCTCAGCGGTGAACGAGGCCTTGCCGATGATCAGGTGCAGGTTGGAGTGCTTGTCCACCCGGAAGGTGATCTTGCCGCCCTTGATGTCGGCCACCGCCTTGGCGATGTCCATGGTGACCGTGCCGGTCTTCGGGTTCGGCATGAGGCCGCGCGGGCCCAGGATCCGCGCGATCCGACCGATCTTGGCCATCTGGTCCGGCGTCGCGATCGCGGCGTCGAAGTCCAGCCAGCCCTCCTGAATACGGGCCACCAACTCGTCGGTCCCGACGGCGTCGGCGCCGGCGGCGGTCGCCTCGGCGGCCTTCTCGCCGGAGGCGAAGACGATCACGCGGGCGGTCTTACCGGTGCCGTGCGGCAGGTTGACCACGCCGCGGACCATCTGGTCCGCCTTGCGGGGGTCGACGCCGAGGCGCATCGCGACCTCGACCGTGGCGTCGAACTTGACCTTGGTGGTGTCCTTCGCCAGCTTGATCGCCTCGACCGGGGTGTACAGCTTGTTCCGGTCGATCAGCTCAGCGGCTTTGTTGTACGTCTTGCCGTGCTTCATTTCAAGATCTCCTGTGGTTGTGTCGAGCCCGGATCCGGGCCCTCCCACGACGTTGTTCAACCGTCAGGCGGCGGGCGCCGCGAGCGGCGTTCAGTCCTTGACGGTGATGCCCATCGACCGGGCGGTGCCGGCGATGATGCGCTCGGCCATGTCCAGGTCGTTGGCGTTCAGGTCGGACATCTTCTTCTCGGCGATCTCGCGCACCTGGGCGCGGGTCACCGAACCGACCTTGGTGGTGTGCGGCGTGCCGGAGCCCTTGGCGACACCGGCGGCCTTGATCAGGAGACGGGCGGCGGGCGGCGTCTTCAGCACGAACGTGAACGAACGGTCCTCGTACACGCTGATCTGGGCCGGGACGATGTCACCGCGCTGCGCTTCGGTCTGGGCGTTGTACGCCTTGCAGAACTCCATGATGTTCACGCCGTGCTGGCCCAGCGCCGGACCGACCGGCGGAGCCGGGGTGGCCTGGCCGGCCTTCAGCTGCAGCGTGAACGTCTTGACGAGTTTCTTCTTCGGAGGCATGTCTACTTCCTGGGACTTGTCGACCCGCCCGGTAGGCGGATCAGGTGGTTTACACCGGACCGGCCGGTGCGTATCGCGCGCACGGTCATACGCGCACAGCACAGGCCGGACGTTCTAGGTTAGCGCATACTCGCGGGCGCCGATCCGGGGAGGTGGCCGCACCGGCCCGAACGTGACCGGAACGACTCGCGGCGGGCGCCCCGAGGGGTGCCCGCCGCGATCACACGTTCACTCAGATCTTGGCGACCTGGTTGAAGTTCAGCTCGACCGGGGTCTCGCGGCCGAAGATCGAGACCAGCACCTTGAGCTTCTGCTGGTCGGCGTTGATCTCGGAGATGGTGGCCGGCAGCGACGCGAACGCGCCGTCGGTCACGGTGACCGAGTCGCCGACCTCGAAGTCCAGCACCCGGACCTCGGCCTTGGCCTTCTTCGCCGGGCCGCCCGGCTGCTCGACCGCCGGCAGCAGCCACTTCAGCACCTCGTCGAGGCTGAGCGGCGCCGGGCGGTCGGCCCGGTCCGTCGCGCCGACGAAGCCGGTCACGCCCGGCGTGTTGCGCACGCAGGAGTAGGACTCCGGCGTGAGGTCCATGCGGACCAGCAGGTAGCCGGGGAAGACCTTGCTCTGCACCTGGGTGCGCTTGCCGTTCTTGACCTCGACCTCTTCCCGGGTCGGCACCTCGACCTGGAAGATGTACTCCTCCATGTCGAGGCTCGTGATCCGGGTCTCGAGGTTGGTCTTGACCTTGTTCTCGTAACCGGCGTACGAGTGCACGACATACCAGTCGCCGGGCGCGAAGCGCAGCTTCTGCCGCAGCTCCGCCGCCGGGTCGAACTCGTCGTCAGCGGGCTCCGTAGCGAGCTCGGGCTCCTCGGTCACCGCGACCGCGGAGGTCTGCTCGGTGTCGTCGGTGTGAACCGTCTCGTCGTACTCAGGCACGTAGCTCGCTCACTTCCCTAGTCTTACTTCGGATCACCGAAGACGAACAGCACACCCTTGGCCAGGCCGAGGTCCAGCACGCCGACGTACGTCATCACCGCAGCGAGGAACACGATCACCACGGCGGTGTAGGTCAGCAGCTCGTTGCGGGTCGGCCAGATGACCTTACGCAGCTCGGCGACGACCTCGCGGACAAACCGTCCGATCCGGCCGAAAAAGCCCACCTTCTCGGCCTTGTCAGCGCTCTTGATCGCACGCGCGTCCTTGCCGTCCGTGACCTTGCGCGCCTTGGTCGCGGTGCCGTGGCCCCCGGAGACGGTCTCGTCGTCATCCTGGGCGTCATCGTCGACAGCGTCGTCGAACACGTCGTCAACGTGCTCGGCCGCGGCGTCCTCGCCACGTCGGTTGCTCTCGGCCACTTCGCCCTACTTCCATCTCGCGGGGTGGTGTCGGCATCGTGCAGGGACACGATCCCGTGTGCCCAACGCAGTCGTAGCGAGGAGCACCTGTTCTGGCCCGCCCCCTGTGGGGCCGATGCGGGCCATACGACCATGGTGCGCGGTCGGCGGTCGTCATGACAACCGGTGAGCCGCCTCACCAGGATCGCCCACCGCGGGCCGGCAGGCCAAAGCCGCAGGGGCGACAGGACTCGAACCTGCAACCTGCGGTTTTGGAGACCGCTGCGCTGCCAATTGCGCCACACCCCTGTGCGGGAAGATCGCCCCACCGGCGCCCGAGAGCCACCGGCGGAGTTCAACAACCCCACGGCCGACCAGTGTACGGGTAGACGGGCGAGTGGGCCAACTGGCTCTCCCTATTTTCTCTCGCCGCCGCCCGAACCGCTGCCGATCGCGCCGTCAGATCTGTTTGATCACGGCTCTGGCCTGCGCCAACACCTTCTCGCCCGCGCAGATCGCGGTGAGGTCGAAGGTGACGAGCCCGTCCTCCGACACGCTCTTGACCACCGCGGTGAACTCCACCTCGGTGCCCTCGTCGGTGTCCGGCACCGGCACCGGACGGGTGAACCGCGCCTGGATGTCGAGCACCGCGTCGGCCGAGCCGGCCCAGCCGGTCGCGGCCCGGCCCGCCAGCGCCATGGTGTACATCCCGTGCGCGATGACGCCCGGCAGGCCCACCCCGACCGCGGTGCGCTCGCTCCAGTGGATCGGGTTGAAGTCGCCGGAGGCGCCCGCGTAGCGGATCAGGTCGGCCCGGGTCACCCGGAACGTCTGCAGGGGCAGCTGCTGCCCTTTCTCGAACGCCATCTCACTCACCTTGCCCTCGTACGACGAGCTTGCACACGACCGTGACCACCGGCTCGCCGGCCGGCGTGGCCAGCTCCGCCCGAGTGGTGAGGAAATCGTGCCCGCCCCGGTGGGTGACGTCGTCGATGCTGCTGACCACGACGAGCTCGTCCCCGGCCACGATCGGACGGCGGTAGGCGAAGCGCTGGTCGCCGTGGACCACCCGGCTGTAGTCCATGCCCAGCTCGGGGTCGGTGACGATCTGCTCCATCGCGGCGAAGCTCAGGATGATCGGGAAGGTGGGCGGGGCCACCACGTCGCGGTAGCCGGCCTTCTGTGCGGCCTCCACGTCGTGGTACAGGGCGTCCTGGGCGCCGATCGCGGCGGCGAACTCCCTGATCTTCTCGCGCCCCACCTGGTAGGGCTCGGTCGGCGGATACGTCCGCCCGACGAATGACTGGTCCAACGGCATACCGGAGAACCTATGCCAGCAGGGGGCGGCCCGATGGGCCGCCCCCTGCTGGGAACGTCTGCTGGAACCGCTGAGGTCAGCGGGTTTCGCGGTGCGCGGTGTGCTTGCCGCAGCGCGGGCAGAACTTCTTCAGCTCAATCCGATCCGGGTCGTTACGCCGGTTCTTCTTGGTGATGTAGTTCCGCTCCTTGCAGTCCACGCACGCCATGGTGATCTTTGGACGTACGTCAGTCGCCTTGGCCACGGGAGTGCCTTTCCTAGAACAGCTGCTTGAGTTACCGGCTTGCCAGAATAGACGCGGTCCATCCAGACATGCAAAAAGGGTCGCCGTGGCGATCCTTACACCGCTCGGCCGCACTCGGCCTGCGATCTAGCGTTGGCTGACGGCACGCGTCAGGATTCAACACAACGTAGCGGTGGCCGGATTTGAACCGGCGACACAGCGATTATGAGCCGCTTGCTCTGCCAACTGAGCTACACCGCTGGGCGGTTCTCCCGATGGATGCACCGGGAGTCCGGTCGAGCCCCCTTACGGAATCGAACCGTAGACCTTCTCCTTACCATGGAGACGCTCTGCCGACTGAGCTAAGGGGGCGTGCTCGCTGCCTGGTGGTTTCCCACCTCGCCGCGCGCCTTGGTAAGAGTACACAACATCGGCGCTCTCGCGAAATCGGGTTCCGCGTGGCGCGGCGGCTGTGTCTCAGCCCACCGCGCGCAGGCGGCGCACCTCGCCCAGCGGGGTCGGCTCGGCGTCGGTCTGGGCGCCCAGCCAGGCCTCCAGCCGCTCGTACGGCAGCGGCCGGCTGAACAGGAAGCCTTGGCCGATGTCGCAGCCGATCTCCTCCAGCAGCTCCAGCGTCAGCTCGCTCTCCACGCCCTCGGCGACCACGCTCAGCCCGAAGTGCCGCGAGATGTCCACGACGGCCCGCACGATGGCCAGGTCGCCCGGGTCGGTCGCCATGCCCTGCACGAACGAGCGGTCCACCTTCACCTCGTGCACCGGCAGGCGCCGCAGGTACGACAGCGACGAGTAGCCGGTGCCGAAGTCGTCCACCGACAGGTGCACGCCGAGGTCGTAGAGCCGGCGCAGGGTGGGCAGCAGCCGGTCCACGCCGTCCACCACGCCGTCCTCGGTGATCTCCAGGGTGAGCCGGTCGGGCGAGACGCCGTACTCCTGCAGCAGCTCGTCCACCCGGTCCGGGAAGCCCGGGTCGACCAGGGTGCGCGGGGACAGGTTCACCGCCACCGACAGCGGGCGGCCCGCGTCGACCCACTGCCGGGCGCGCCGCAGGCCCTCCCGCAGCACCACCTCGGTCAGCCGGGACAGCTGGCCGGTGTGCTCGGCCACCGCGACGAAGTCCTCCGGCTGCACCGCGCCGTGCGTCGGGTGCTCCCAGCGGGCCAGGCACTCCACGCCGACCAGCCGCCGGTCCCGCAGCGTGACCTTGGGCTGGAAGTACACCTCCAGCTCGCCGTTGTCGAGCGCGCGCCGCAGGTCGCCGGCCAGCCCGAGCCGGCGCACCGAGCGCGACTCCAGCGCCAGGTCGAACAGCTGCACGCCGCCCGCCAGCGACTTGGCGGCGTGGGTGGCCACGTCGGCGCGCTGGATCAGGGTGGCCGGGTCGGAGCCGTGCTCCGGGTGCATGCTCACGCCGACCGCGGTGTCCACGTCGAGGGTGAGCGAGCCGAAGGTCATCCGGTCCTGCAGGCGGCGGCGCAGATCGGCGGCCAGCTCCAGGGCGGCCTCCGCGTTGGGCAGCCGCAGCGTCACCACGAACTCGTCGCCGCCGACCCGGCCCACCAGCGCCGCGGGCGGCGACTGCGAGCGCAGCCGGGTGGCCACCTCGGCCAGCAGCTGGTCGCCCGCGGCATGGCCGAGCGAGTCGTTCACGTCGCGCAGCCCGTCGACGTCGAACATCAGCACCGCGACGACCTCGCCCGGCGCGCGTACGCGTACCGCCTCCTCCAGCGCCTGGCTGATCCGGCGGCGGTTGGGCAGCGCGGTGAGCGCGTCGTGGTACGCGTCGAAGCGGAGCCGGTCGACGAGGCGGTTGTTCTCCACCGCCGCCGCGGCGTGCGCGGCGACCGCCTCCAGCAGCCGCACGTCGCCCTGGCCGAAGCTCAGGTTGTCGCCGAGCCGGCCCGCCACCTCCAGCGTGCCGATCACCGCCGAGCTGGCCCGCAGCGGCACCACGATGGCGTCCTTGCTGCCGAAGTCGCGCAGCTGGGCCCGCAGCTGGTCGTCGCCGAGCTTGGCGCTCACCGCGACGGTCTGCCCCGTCTCCACCGCCTGCTTGCGCAGCGACTCGGGCGAGCCCGCCACGTCCAGCAGGCCCTTGTCGTCGGGGCGCGAGCTGAGCAGCACCTCCGGGTGGCGGCCCTGCGCCGGCAGCCAGAGCGTGGCGTACTCGGCGCCCAGCAGCCGCCGCACCCGAGCCAGCAGCACGTCGGGCAGGGTGCCGTCGTGCGGTGTGTCGGAGATGGCACCGGTGAGGTCGTAGATCTCGGTCAGCGTCCGGTGCTGGTTCATCGACCCCGCGTAGCCGCGGTACGCCATGATGAAGAAGACCAGCAGCACGGCGAGCAGCACGTACGCCGCCGGGCCCTGCTGCAGGATGAGCAGCACGGTCAGGCCGATGGTGGTGTTGAAGACCGCCACCACGACACCGGGCAGCACGGTGGCCGCGAGTTCCTGCGGCGCGAATCGGCCCTGCACCAGCGTGATCACACCGACCACGCCCGCCACGCCGACGAGCATGGCTGCCAGCACGGCCACGACCAAGACCAGCCAGCTGCGCGGATCCTCCGGGCGCATCGGCCCGCCCTCAAGGACCACCAGGTTCGCCACGGCCGTGCTCGCGCCCATGAGCGTGATGTTGAAGGCCGCTTTCACCGGCACGGTCTTGCGGCGCCACTGCGCCAACGAATAGACCGCGAGCCGCACCAGGATCAGCGTGATAGGCGGCAGATAGCACAGGGCCAGCAGGAACGGGATGTCCGCCAGGGTGAGGATGACCGAGTGCCGGCGCACCTCGAAATGCAGCACGGTCATCTCGGCGGCGAGGAAGACGCCGAAGAAGATCAGGCCGAGCCACCACTCACCCAGCGGCTGCGGGGACTGCGCCAGCGTGAGCGCGCTCAGACCGAGGGTCAGCAGCGCCATCGGCCCGGTGATCAACCAGGAGAGCTCGGGCGATCGCTGGACGCGCCGGTCGGTTCTCGCCAATGCCGTTCGCCCAATCCATTCGCGGTGTCGACCCTAGCCGAGCGGGCTCAGCCCCACTCGAAGGTGCGCTCCTCCAGGCCTGTGTCCTCGATCTCGTCGTCGGAGCTGTAGGTGGGCGCAAACCCCCACTCGAAGGTGAGGGGCGTGGTCACCACCTCGCCGTTGCCGAGCGGGCTCCTCGCCGCGGCGGGGGAAGCCGCGAAGGTCACTGCTGCCGCACCAAGGATCGCGATGACTGCGCCTCGACCCACCAGGGCGCATATTTTGCTCTTACGCATCGTCGACTCCACGGGACAGCGGAACACCAGGGGACTGTCATGGATCGTGCCACAGTCGCGGGCATCGGAGGAAGCCCGGAGGGCGTGCCACGCCGCCGACACGCGGAATTCTAGCCGTTCGGTGGTGATTCGGTAGGCCGGGCGAACCGCCGCCCCGGCCTGCAGGAGCACGAGTCATCACTGTACGTCCCGACGCCGCGTCCGGATAGTCTTCTGGCGGCGTTCGAACACGTGTACGATACCCGCCATGATGCGACTGGTTGAGCACCGATGGAACGGCACGACCGCGAGCTACCGACGGCAGGACGTGTTCCTGCGCGTCAACCCGGCGGGCCCCTGGGAGGTCGAGCACCGCCAGCACGGCAAGTCCGTGATGCGGGAGTACGCCACCGAGAGAGAGGCCCGGCGCGTCGCCGACGGCCTGTGTGCGCAGGGAGAATGGCGAAACCTGGAGCACCTGCACCGCTGAGTCCCGGCTCAGGCAGCCCACCGCGCCACCGCGAGGCGCGGTCCGGCCCGCCGATCGCCGGGGCGGCGGCCCGCTCGCGACGGCCCCGCCGTCCACGGACGCCGTTCCCCACCCGCCTCGGCACCCTTCGCATCGCCTCGCCGGGCTCCGGCAGGCACCCAAGACCACCCGTCCGGGTGACCACCGCACCCGGCACCCGTCGGCGCGCTTGTTGCAATTCGCTGGCAACAACAGCAGACTCGCAACTTGTGAGCCGTGGACCCGCTGTCATCGTCGAGGTCATCGCCCTGTCCGCGCAGGCGGGCACGCTGCACTACCGCGACCTGCGGACTCCCGTCACCGGCGGCGCGCACCCCGACGACGTCGCCCGGCAGCTCGTCGGCCTGTCGCCCTGCACCGAGGGCGGGCTGCTCCACTCCACGTCATGGCGCGTCGAGGGCGGCGCGGTCGTCCTCACGTACGCCGCACTGCCCGACCTGCGGCCCGAAGGGACCCGGCCGGTGCAACTGGACGCGGTCAGCACCGGCAGCCATCCGCTGACGCCCAGCCCGCTCGTGGTCGAGCTGGACGCGGTCGCCGCGCACGCCTGTCGGCACCTGGCGATGCTCGCGGTCACCGACGCCACCGTCGAAGCCGCCGCGCGGCGGCTCCCGCAGCTGTGGGAGCCGATCGGCAAGCTCGCCCCCGGCCTCGCCGGAGCCCTGACCGCCGTCGCCGTGTGACGCCCGCGCGCTGGAAGCGGTGGCACGCACCAGGTGCGCCCTGCCCCTGACACCGCGCGCAACGATCGGCTGGCGGAGCCACCGATGCGGGCGGCCGTCGCGGCGAGTCGACGACCCGGCTCAGCCGGCGACCAGCGCCGGGAACGCCAGCGAAACGCCGCAGACTGGCCGACCGGACACGCCACTACAACGGCTTCGACCGGGTTGCGGCAGAACTGGCCAGACGTCGGCGGTCATCCTCGGCGCCATGATCACGCACGCGCCCGGCGGTGACGGGCGACGCCGACGGTGCCGGCAAAGATCACGCAGCGCGGGCGGGGCCCTCACCGCCGCAGCGGGAGGACCTGGCCCGTCACTCCCCGCGAACGGCTCGTCAGACTGCCGCCCGCCCCGCCCTCGGGTCACCCGGCACCGCGGCGGCCTGCGTCGGCATTGCTGCCGCCCGGCCGTTGAGTCTCCCCGGCGCTGTCACCGCCGTCGACGCTAGTCGCGCCGGAGGGTCGTGGTGCCCGTCCCGATGACGAACGCCTCTCCGATGAAGTAACTCGGGTCCATGCTCAAGTCCTCCAGCGCATGGCGGAAGTGCTTGGTGTCATCGTCGGCGCGCAACTCCTGGGCGAGCACTCTGAACTCCTGCTTCGGCCCATCCCACGTCACGCTCCGCCCCAGGTCCAGACCATGGGACGTGCTGAATTCGTAGTAGCCGTCCTCGACGACCGCCGGCCCGTCGGCAAGGAGCCACCAGGGAGGACTGCCTTGCGCTCCGCTGGGGAGAACATCCGGTGGCCCCTCGGCAAGCCGGGCCTCGAACAGATAGGCCTTGCCTTCCTCCGCGCTGGGCGCCTTGCCTCGGACGCTGATGGCATCCAGCGTATTGGCCCTGACCTGCTCAGATGCCCGGATTCGCGGACAGGGCGCACGCCGCTGCTCCAATGCGGTCAGTGCCCATCCGGCTTGCCCGGGACGGAAACACGACCATGGGGACTCCGCCCAAACCTCGACCCGGCAATCGGGGTTCAGCAGCACACGTCGCACGGTCTGACCGCTTCCGCGCGGGCCCGGGATCACCGCCCCGGCCCGTCGCAGCGGCGGTTGCCGGATGTCATCCGGGCGGGACCTGGTCGATCACGTTGGGGTGCACTTCGGTGCCGCGAGGGAAATCCTGGTAGACGTCCTTCGAAGGGTCGCGACTGCTGCGGCTGCGGCTTCGTCGTGCCCCGGTGAGAACCATGAGGGCGATCAGCACTGCCCCGACGACCAGAACACAGAGCAGTACTTCCATGTCCGCAAGGTAGTGCCACCCGACCACCGCCGCTGCGATGACCGATCTCAACCGGGCTCCCGCCGCTACGGCTGGGCTCAGCCGGACTGGCACGAAAGAGCCCCTGACCGGTTCTGCTTGGTCAGGGGCTCTTTTGCTGCTGGTGGCGGGTAGAGGATTCGAACCTCTGTAGCTTTCGCGACGGATTTACAGTCCGCTCCCATTGGCCGCTCGGGCAACCCGCCTGGTAACAGCGTGCCAGCACCGCCGGGGCGGCGTGGCTCGATAAGGATAGCGGTACGCCCGCACCGGTGCGCAACCGGGTTGGACCATGAGCACGGCGCGCCGCTGGATCTGCTAAAACGGTACGCATGGCAGCTAACCCGTCGTTCGACATCGTCAGCAAGGTGGATCGGCAGGAGGTGGACAACGCGCTGCACCAGGCCGAGAAGGAGATGGGCACCCGGTTCGACTTCCGTGACACGGGGGCGTCCATCACCTGGGCCGGCGAAGAGGGCGTGACGCTTCAGGCGAACACCGAGGACCGGGTGCGGGCCGCGCTCGACGTCTTCAAGGAGAAGCTGATCAAGCGGAACATCTCGCTGAAGTCGCTGGACGCAGGCGAGCCGAAGGCGTCCGGCAAGACGTACAAGATCGATTGCAAGATCATTCAGGGTATCGACCAGGAGAAGGCCAAGGCGATCTCCAAGGCGATCCGGGACGAGGGCCCGAAGGGCGTGCAGGCGCAGATCCAGGGCGACCAGCTCCGGGTCACCGGCAAGAAGAAGGACGACCTCCAGGAGGTCATCGCCTTCCTCAAGGCCGGCGACTTCGGCGTAGCCCTCCAGTTCACCAACTACCGGTAGCCGGACCGCGTGCCCCTGCGGTGCGCGGCCGACGCCTCAGCAAGCGCGACGAGCGCCGTCAACCGACCTTGACGGCGCTCGTCGCGTCATCGCGTCAGCTCAGCTTGATGGTGGCCGTGGAGTCGCCCGTGAGACCGTCGCTGAAGTTGAACACCAGGCCCTTGGCGTCCGTGTCGACCTCGAAGTCGACGGAGCCCCGCCGGCTCTTGCCCGCGGCGACGGTGCCGTCCAGCACGGCGCCGCCGTCGACCCCGGTGACCGTGATGTCGTACACCCGGTTCTTGTCGTCCTGCAGCTCGAAGCCGTGCATCAGCATGTAGAACTTGGCCGGGGCCGAGGTCAGGTTCGTGACCTCCACCTCCACCCGCAGCCACCGCTTGCCCTTGTCCGGCTGCAGGAACTCGCCGGGCTTCAGCGGGTCGGTGACCTTGTGCACCGCCACCTCCCAGTCGCCGACCTTGACCTGGTCGCCGACCTTGAACTCCTTGGCGGCCGTGGCCTCGCCGGTGCCGGCGGAGGCGGAGGCGCCCACCTCGCCGACCTTCTCCGGCTCGTTCGTCCCGCCGGCTCCGCAGGCGGCGACCATGGCCAGCGCGGCCGATGCCGCGACCACGCCGAGTGCGCGCTTGATGCTTGGCACGTGAAAATCCTCCCGTGTGACACTTGCGGCGAAACGTTATTGCGGGAGGATTCGCAAGATCAATGAGCCGTTGAGCTGCCAGAAATGGATCTTCGGCTACCCGCGGACCCAAAGGGTGAGCCGGCACTATCCACCTGTCCCGGACAGGCCGGAGCCGGCGTCGTGCTCAAACGATCATGACGGCTCAGGCGAAGGGGTCGCGGGCGAACTCGCGGAGGCGGTCGGCGACCACGAAGGAGCTCTCGGTGGCCTCGGTGCGGGAGCGGCCGCGGGTGATCGCGTCGGCGAGCGCGGTGAGCTGACCCGCGGGCAGCATGGCCAGGCCCGCGCCGCGCAGCGGCAGGGTGAGCTGGACGCCCGAGCGCGGGTCGGCGACCTGGAGCACCTGCACCCGGTGCAGGGTGCGCGAGTCGCCCGCGCCGACGGCCTGCAGCCGGCTGCCGCCGTTGACGATCGAGGTGGACAGGTCGGCGGTCTTGCTGGACAGGGCGCCGCGCACGGTGAGCACGGTGCCGTCGAGCCAGGCGGCGGTGCGCCATACCCGCAGCAGGAAGTAGACGGCGACGAGGCTGACGAGCAGGGCGCAGCCCGCGCCCGCGAGACCGATCACGCTGATTCCGGCGGCGATGTCGGAGCCGGGGTCGGGGGCCGGACCGGGGACGAGGTTGCCGTTGTCGTCGATGTGGAAGTCGCCGTCGCCGACCGTGGAGTTCACGGTGGTGCGGGCGAAGAACGACAAGCCGGACGCGAGCACCGCGAACAGCACGCTTCCGCCGATCATGAAGGCGGCCACGACGGTGGCGAAGATCTTGATGCCGGTGGGTACACCGATCGACAGAGCGAGTCTGGGCTGCGACATGGCGGGCAGCTTAGCGGGTTCCGACAACGCCGGAAGGCCCCGCGAAACCGCGAGGCCTTCCGTGAAACGGCACGTCAGCGCATGTACTGGATGGGGCCGGAGCTGGCCGCCATCGCCTCCAGGCGCCGGACCCGCTCCTCCATCGGCGGGTGGGTGGAGAACAGGGAGGCGAGGCCGCCGCCCTTCAGCGGGTTGTCGATCATCAGGTGGGCGCTGCTGGCGAGCTGGCCCTCGGCGGGCAGCGGCATCTGCTGCACGCCCATGTGGATCTTCTTGAGGGCGCTGGCCAGGGCGAGCGGGTCGTTGGTGAGCTGGGCGCCGGAGGCGTCGGCCTGGAACTCCCGGCTGCGGCTGATGGCGAGCTGGATGATGGTCGCGGCCATCGGGCCCAGGATCAGCATCATGATCAGCGCCAGCGGGTTGGGGCCGTCCTCGTCGTCGCCGCCGATCGGCAGGAACCAGGCGAGGTTGGCCAGCATGGTGATGATGCCGGCGAGCGCGCCCGCGACGCTGGAGATCAGGATGTCGCGGTTGTAGACGTGCGACAGCTCGTGGCCGATGACCGCGCGCAGCTCGCGGTAGTCGAGGATGCGGGTGATGCCCTCGGTGACGGCGACCGCGGCGTGCTGCGGGTTGCGGCCGGTCGCGAAGGCGTTGGGCTGCATGGTCGGGCTGACGTACAGGCGGGGCATGGGCTGGCCCGCCTGCTGGGAGAGCTCACGCACCATCTGGTACAGCTGGGGGAAGTCCGCCTCGCTGACCGGTTGGGCGCGCATCGAGCGCAGCGCGAGCTTGTCCGAGAAGAAGTAGCTCACGCCGTTCATGGCCAGCGACACGAGCACGGCGATGAACAGGCCCGCGCTCCCGCCGAGCCAGTACCCGACCGCCAGGATGATGCCGGTCAGCAGGCCGAGCAGTGCTGCCGTCTTCAGACCGTTGTGGCTGTGCATGCCTTCCCTCCGTCGATGGCGCGGCGAGGGGCCGCGCTAACAGGTGCAACCGGAGCTTCTGACATCCACCTTCCCGATTCGGGCTGGGAACATGCTGAAAATCAGCTTATCCGCAGGTGAAGACGGCTCTGCCCAGGCCGGGCGAGCGGCCTGGGCAGAGCTTTCGCGCGTGTTGGGTGAGCAGGCTCACCGCCAAGCGGTGACCGCCGCGTAGACGAGCTGCGGGGCCACGGTGAGCACGACGCCGGCCGCCGTGGCCAGCGCGAGCGCCGCCGCGGGGGCCCACGGCACGCGGGCGACCTCGCCGGGTGTGTCGGCGGTGCGGTAGAGCGCCGCGACGGGGCGCCAGTACACGGCGAGGCCGACGACGGAGATCAGGGCGACCAGCAGGGCCAGCCGGTAGGAGTCGACGCGCAGCAGCGCCTGCACCACGGTGATCTTGGCGAACAGCCCGGCGAGCATCGGCGGCAGGCCCGCCAGGCCGATCAGCGCGAAGGTCAGCGCGGCGGCCCGCCACGGCGCGCTCCGGCCCAGCCCGCGCAGGTCGTCCAGGCTGCCGCCGTCGGGCGCGCCCGGCCGCAGCGCCACCACCGCGCTGAACGCGGCGAGCTCCAGCACCAGGAAGAACACGGTGTACGCCAGCGTCGCGTCGAGCAGCCCCTCGGCCGGGGCGGTGAGCGCGAGCCCGGCGAGCCCGCCCAGCGGCGCGAGGATGAACCCTGCCTGCGCCACCGACGACCATGCCAGCAGCCGCACCGTCCGCCGCTGGCGCAGCGCGACCAGGGTGCCGACCAGCATCGACAGGGCGGCGAGCACGGCCAGGGTGATCCCGGCGGTGACGAACATGGTCTGGTCGTCGCCCGCGGCCCCGGTGGCCAGCACGCCGTCGACCACGATCACGATCGCGACGACGCCGCCGAGCTTCGAGGCGGTGGACAGGAACGCGGCGACGGGCACCGGCGCGCCCTCGTACGTGGCGGGCGCCCAGGCATGCAGCGGCACGGCGGCGACCTTGAAGCCGAGCCCGACCAGGATCAGCGCCAGGCCGGTCAGCGCGACCGGCCGCCAGTCGTCGCCCGCGAACAGCGGCGCCGAGACCAGGCCGCGCAGCTGCACCGTGCCCGAGGCCAGGTAGAGCAGCGCGGCGCCGAGCAGGGTCACCGCCGTGGCGACGACGCTGGTGGCGAAGAAGGTGACCGCGGCCGACGCGGCCGTGCCGGCCCGCCGCCGGTGCAGGGCGACCAGCGCGTACAGCGGGATGGTCAACGTCTCCAGGGCGACGATCAGGGTGATCAGGTCACCGGCGGCGGCCAGCGCGACGCCGCCGGTCATCGCGCAGGCGAACAGGAAGACCGTCTCCCCCGCGGGCGCGTCGCCGCGGCGCAGCGCCGGGGCGTAGAGCAGCAGCGCGCCCAGGGTCAGCGCGGCGATCAGCACGGTCACCAGCCGGGCGCGCGCGTCGTAGACGTACGCGCAGTCGACCGGCATGACCTCGGTGCCGCCCGGCGCGCCGAGCCCGGTGCAGAAGGTGCCGATCTGGCGCGGCTGCACCGCGAAGGCGGCCGCCGCGGTGAGCACCGTGCCGACCAGCGCGACGGCGTACGGCCAGCGCCAGCGGGGCTGGGTGACCAGGTCCACGACCAGCGCGGCGAGCGCCGTCCCGGCGGCGACCAGCAGCGGCAGCATCAGCTGAAGGTTCACGGTGCTCCCGTCGTCAGCGCGGACACCGCGCCCGCCGACAGCCCCAGCACCAGCATCGGCGCCACGCCGAGCAGCAGCGCCAGCAGCACCAGCGGGGACCAGGCGGCCAGTTCGGGGGTGCGGACCTCGGGCACCCCGGCCAGCGCCGCCGCCTGCGGGCCGTGGCTGACCCGGCGCAGCAGGCGCAGCAGGTACGCCGCGGTCAGCGCACCGCCCACGGCGGCCAGCACGGCCAGCACGATCCACAGCGTGCCGCCCCGCTGCACGGACGCGACCACGGCGAACGCCTCGCCCCAGAATCCGGCGAGGCCCGGCAGGCCGAGGCTGCCCAGCGCGGCGAAGCCGAGCACGCCCGCCAGCCACGGCTGGCGCTCGCGCAGCCCGCCGAGGTCGGCCAGCAGCCCGGTGTGCGCTCGGTCCTTGATCGCCCCGGCGAGGAAGAACAGCAGGCCGGTGAGCAGGCCGTGCGCGATGTTGCCGATGAGCGCGGCCTGCAGGCCGATCTGGCTCAGCGTCGCGATGCCCAGCAGCACGAAGCCCATGTGCCCGACGGACGAGTACGCGATGAGCCGCTTCAGCTCCGTCTGGCGCAGGCACACCAGCGACCCGATGAGGATGGCGGCGACGGCGAGCACGCCCAGCGCCGGGGCGAACGCGGCGGCGCCCTCGGGCGTCACCCCGACCCCGACCCGGATCAGCCCGTACGTGCCCATCTTCAGCAGCACCCCGGCCAGGATCACGCTGCCCACGGTCGGCGCCTCGGTGTGCGCGTCCGGCAGCCAGGTGTGCAGCGGCCACAGCGGGCTCTTGATCGCGAACGCGACCGCGAACAACCCGAAGATCCACAGCTGGGCGGTGTGCGACATGGCCGGCTCGGCGGTCAGGCGCACCATGTCCGCGGTGCCGGTCTGCACCACCACCGCGACCACGCCGACCAGCAGCAGCACCGACCCGGCCAGGGTGTACAGCGCGAACTTCAGCGCGGCGGCCTTGCGGGCCGGCCCGCCCCAGCCCGCGATGACCGCCGCCATCGGCAGCAGCACGATCTCGAACGCCAGGAAGAACAGCACCAGGTTGAAGGCGAGGAAGGTGCCGAGGATGCCCACCTCGATGACCAGCAGCAGCGCGGCCAGCACACCCGCCCGCTCCGGTCGCTGCCACATCAGGTAGCCGCAGCACAGCGCGGTCAGCAGCGCGGTCAGCACGACCAGGGGGTACGAGATGCCGTCGACGCCCAGGTGCAGCCGCAGGTCCAGCGCGGGCACCCAGGACCGGTCGACCTCGTGCCACAGCTGCGGGCCGCGCCCGCCGGCCGATTTGACCATGCCGCGGGTGTGCCACATCGGCACCGTCAGCAGCAGCGTGAGCACCGACGCGACGGTGGCGGCCAGCGCACCCGCCCGGCCGCGCAGCAGCAGCGCCGCGACCGCGCCGAGCAGCGGCACGACCAGCACCCCGACCAGCAGCACAGCAGACGTACTCATGCGAACACCACCGCCGTCACCGTCACCAGCACCGCACCGACCAGCACGCCGGCCAGGGCGCGGGGCAGCGCGGCCCGGTGCCAGGCGGCCAGCCCGGCGCCCGCGCCGGTGGTCGCCCGGCCGAGGCCGTTGACCGCGCCGTCCACCCCGGACACGTCCACCGCGGTGACCGCGCGGGCCAGCGCGCGTACCGGCCGGACCACCAGGCGGTCCTGCACCGTGTCCAGACCCAGCCCGCCCGCGAGGAACGGACCGGCCCGGCCGAGCACCGCCGCCGGGTCACCGGCGTCCGCGCGCCGCCAGCCCCACCAGGCCACGGCGACGCCCAGCGCGGCCAGCGCCAGCGGGAGCACCAGCTCGACGCCCAGATGCGCCAGCTCGTAGTCGGCGGCCAGGGCGCCCACGCCGAGGCCTGCGGCGGGCACCGCGAGCACCAGCAGCGGGGAGAGCATGGCCCAGCCGGGCTCGTGCCCGTGCACCGCCGCGTCGCGCGCGGGGCCGAAGAAGGTCAGCAGCCACAGGCGCGTGGAGTACCACGCGGTCACCGCCACGCCGAGCAGCGCCGCCACCCACAGCGCGGGCCGCTCGTGCACCGCCGCGACCACGGCCTCCTTGCTGAAGAAGCCCGCGAACGGCGGCAGCCCGACCAGCGCGCCCAGGCCGATCGTCATGGTCCAGAAGGTCACCGGCATCGAGCGGCGCAAACCGCCCATGCGCGACATCAGGTTGCTGCCGACGGCGTGGATGACCGAGCCCGCGCACAGGAACAGCAGCGCCTTGAACGCGGCGTGCGCCAGCAGGTGGAACATGGCCGCGTCGAGCGCGCCGACGGACAGCGCCGCCATCATGTAGCCCAGCTGCGACACGGTCGACCAGGCCAGCACCCGCTTGATGTCGTCGGCCGCCGTCGCGGCGAGCGCCCCGAGCAGCAGCGTCACCCCGGCCATCGCCGCCAGCACGGCCAGCGCCGTCGGCGAGGCCCCGAACACGGGGAACAGGCGCACCACGACGTACACACCGGCGGCGACCATGGTGGCGGCGTGGATGAGCGCCGAGATCGGCGTCGGGCCGGCCATCGCGTCCGGCAACCAGGTGTGCAGCGGGAACTGCGCGCTCTTGCCCGCCACGCCGGCCAGCAGGAGCAGCGCCGCCGTGGTGACCGCCGCCGGGCTCATCCCCGGCACCGCGTCCAGCACGTCCACGATGCGGAAGGTGCCCGCGTGCACGCCGAGCAGCACGATGCCGAGCAGGAAGCCCACGTCGCCGACCCGGGTCACCAGGAACGCCTTCACCGCGGCGCGGGGCGCTTCGGGCAGCGTGCGGTCGTGCGCGATGAGCAGGTACGAGCAGGCGCCCATCACCTCCCAGCCGACGAGCAGGGAGATGAGGTCGCCGGAGAACACCACCGTCAGCATCGCGCCGGTGAAGATCGAGATCTGGGCGGCGTACGGGCCGTAGCGGTCGTCCCCGGCCAGGTAGCCGACCGAGTACACCTGCACGCACAGCGCGACCACGGCCACCGCCAGCGCCATCAGCAGCGCCCGGGTGTCGACCAGCGCGGTGAGCGTCACGTCGAGGTCACCGAAGCGGGCCCAGCGGTAGGACACCCCGCCGCGCTCCTCGCCGGCCAGCGCCAGCACGGTCAGCACCAGTGCGACCGTCGCGCCGAGGATGCCCAGCGCGGCGGCGACCGGGCGGTTGCGCTGCGGCAGCAGCAGGCCCACCAGTCCGCACAGCAGGGGCGCCAGCACCAGCGTCGCGATCATCGCAGCTCCCCGTCGAGCGCGGGCTCAGGCCGGGCGGGCGCCGGGTCGACCGACCGCGCCTCGTCCAGCGGCACCTGGTCGATGTTGATGTCCTGGCGCAGCCGGAACAGCCGCAGCACCAGCGCCAGCCCGACGCCCACCTCCGCCGCCGCGATCACGATGACGAACAGGGCGAAGACCTGGCCGGTCAGGCGCTCGCGCAGGGTGTCGCCGGTGACCAGGATCAGGTTCACCGCGTTGAGCATCAGCTCCACCGACATCAGCACCAGCACCGCGTTGCGCCGCCGCAGCACGCCGTACACGCCGAGGCCGAACAGCAGCGCCGCGGTAACCAGCGGGATCACCGGACGGATCATCGGCCGGCCTCCCCCGGCTCGGCGGCGACCGCGTTCTCGCGGCGCGACAGCACGATCGCGCCGACCAGGGCGGCCAGCAGCAGCACCGACAGCACCTCGAACGGCAGCACCCAGTCGTGGAAGACCGTGTCGCCGATGCGCTCGGCGGTGCCCGGGACGGGCGGGTCGACCCGCATCCGCCCGAAGACCACGACGAACAGGGCGGACAGGCCGACCGCGGCCGCCGCGCCGAGCAGCAGAGCGGGCAGGGCGGGCCGGTCCAGGTCGGTGCTGCGCCCGATCGGCGCGCGGGTCAGCATCACCGCGAACAGCAGCAGCACCACGACGGCGCCGACGTAGATGAGCACCTGCACCCAGGCCGCGAACTCGGCACCGAGCAGGAGGAACTCCACCGCGATCGCGCCCAGCGCGACGACGAGCCAGAGTCCGGCGCGTACCAGCTGCTTGGTGGTCACCACCGCGACCGCCCCCGCCACGGCGACCAGGCCGGTCACCGACAGCAGGACGTCCATGAGCGTCACGAGGCGCTCGCGCGTTTGGCCACGGCGGTCTCCTCCTTCGACGGCTCACCGTTCGGGTCGTGCGGGGGCGGCGGCGGCACGGTCGCCACCCACTCCCCCAGCCGGTCCTTGTCGTGGATCAGGTCGCGGATGTCGTACTCGGCGTACTCGAACTCCGGCGACCAGTACAGGGCGTCGAACGGGCACACCTCGATGCAGATGCCGCAGTACATGCACAACGAGAAGTCGATGTCGAACCGGTCGAGGACGTTGCGCTGCCGCGGGCGCGCCGCGCCCGGCACCACGACCTCCTCCTTGTGCGAGTCGATGTAGATGCACCAGTCCGGGCACTCGCGCGAGCAGAGCATGCAGACCGTGCAGTTCTCCTCCCGCAGGGCGATCACGCCCCGGGAACGCGGCGGCAGCTCGGGAGCGACGTCCGGATACTGCTGCGTCGTCGACGGCGAGACCAGCGTCTTCAGCGTGACCGCCAGGCCCTTGCCCAACCCCGCGCCGGGAATGCTCATGCGCACCATCCTGCCCTCTCACCGGTCGGTGCGCGAGTACCGGTACGCACGGATGATCCGCTCGGCGTGGAGATCAGCTAGCGTGTGCCTGCTTTTACGGGGAGGAACCACCATGCGCAGAGGCGCGCTGACCGCTTTGGCCGTGCTGGCCGCGGCCCTCATCATCCCGTCGCCGTCAGCCCAGGGCGCACCCGCCCAGACCGCGCCCGCGCCCGCGCAGGTGGCCCCGACGGCGATGAGCAACATCACCGGCAAGATCACCGACGCGGCCACCGGCCAGCCCATCGCGGGCGCCTGCGTGACCGCCATGAGAAACGTCGGGCAGACGATGGGCCAGGTCTGCACCGGAGCCGACGGCCGGTACCGCTTCGACGGCATTTACGACTTCGGCGTCTACCTGCGTGCCGCCGTCGGCACGACGACCTGGTGGTGGCCGGGCTCGCTGGATCCGGTCTATGCGACGACGGTCGCCGCCTATCCCGGAGTGGCCCCGGTCGCCGACTTCGTCGTCGAGCGGCGGCAGGGCACCTTCCGCGGCTCGCTGACCCGCCAGGACGGATCTCCGGCGATCTTCGCGACCGCCGCCCTCTACCCCGTCGGCGCCGACAAGGCGATCACCTTCACCACCGCGCTCGACGGCACCTTCCAGCGGACCGGCGTGCCGGCTGGGCGCTACCACGTCGCCTTCAACGGCAGCGGCTACGCCACCCAGTGGTACCCGGCCAAGGCGACCCGGGCGGAGGCGACGCCCGTGGAGATCACCGAGGACGGCGCCGTCGAGATCGTCGAGCAGTTCCGGGCGGTCGACCCGACTCCGGTCGGCCCGGCGCTGGTCACCGTGCATGGCGTGGTCACCGCCGAACCGGACGGCACCCCGGTCGCGGGCGCGCAGGTCAGCCTTCACGGCTCCCGGCTGGAGCCGTTCGGGACCGTGCGCACCGACAGCACGGGCCGGTTCGCGTTCCCGGACATCCGGCAGGGGATCGGTATCCAGGTCAAGGTGAGCGCGCCGGGGTTCGCCACCACGTGGCTCCTCGACAACCCCGAACCGACTTCCACGTCCTTCGCGTCCACCACGCCACTCGCCTTCCGGCTCCGGCCAGGCGCCGGCCGGTTGACCGTCGTGGTCAAGGACGACGACGGGACGCAGGCCCCGCCCGGCATCACCGCGACGCTGTCGACCGTGGACGGTTCGTGGACCTACGCGCTGCCGCTCCGCTTCGACGGCACCATCGACCTCGCCGAGGTGCCCGCGGGCCGGTACCGGCTCCGGCTCGACCCCCGGGCCCTCGCGGGATTGCCGGTCCGCCCGACGCAGTGGTACCCGAGCAGTCCCGACAGCGCCGGCGCCGGCGTGATCACCATTCGCGACGGCGAGACCACGGTGGTCACCGAGTCGATGCTGCGGCCGGCCACGATCGAGGTCACCCTGCGTGACGGCCTCACCGGCGCGCCGATCTCCGGCGCGTGCGTCCAGATGTGGCGTGAGGTGTGCACCGACGTCGACGGCGTCTACCGCACCGAGCTGGACTACCAGACCGGGCCGTACACCATCAGCGCGACGCACGCGCCCACCCACTTCCCGGCACAGACGTCGGTGGTCGCGAAGGTGGGCGAGGTCACGAAGGTCACGCTGACCATGCAGCCGGGAGCTGTCATCGCGACGACGTACCGGGACGGGGCCATCAACCCGGACCCGGAGAACCCCGACCCGGTATGCGTGTACGGGGTGCGCGGCCGGTGGGGTGCGGAGAGCGTGACAGGCGTGGGCACGCCGGTGTGCGGGATGCCCGCCGCCGACGGCACGCTCCGGCTCGGTCCGTTCCCGTCGGGATGGGTACAACTATTCGTGCTGCCCCGAGAGGCCGCAGGCGCGCAGTGGCTCGGTTACCGCGGCGGCACCGGTGACCGCCGCACCGCCGCGGTGATCAACCTCACCGCCGGCGCCGTCACCAACGCACCGTGGATCGTCCCGGCGGCGGCGGGGAGCGTGCGGGCCGTCGTCCGGAACGTCGACACCGGCGAGCGGCTCGATCGGGTCTGCCTGGAAGCCGGGCCCGGCCTGGGCGGCTGCGGGGCCCAGCAAGAGGACGGCTACACCCTCGACGGCCTCGGCCCGTACCAGTGGACGCTCAGCTACGGCGGCAGCAGCGGACACCTGTGGGCACCGACCGGCTCGCCGGGCACGCCGCCGTCGGTGCCGATCGTCTCCGGCAAGACGGTGGTCGCCGACGCCCGCCTGACGTCCGGCACCCTGGTGCAGTCGGTCCACTTCGGCGGCCCGGCGGAGCCGTCGGCGTGGCATGTCGAGGTGTTCGACGCGTGGACCGGGGTGCTCCGCTACAGCGCGAGCGGCAACAGCTCGCTGTTCCTCCCGAGCAGCCAGCCCGTCGCGATCCGGATGACGTACGGCGGGAAGCGCTGCTGGGCCCATTTCACCTCCGGGCGGCGGCTGACGCCGTACTACACCGCCGGCACCGGCGTCATCGTCAACCTGACGCTGACGCCGGAAGCGAACTGCCTGCCCGGGGAACCGCCGCGGCTGCCCGCCCCGATCCGGGGCACGAAGGGCCCGGTCGTGGTCACCATGTTCGACCCCCTGCCCACCGTGCGCGGCGGCGCTCCCACCGTCGCCGGCATGGCCGCCGCGCCGAGCGTCACGGGCACCACGGCGACCTCGCCGTGGGGCCGCCCGACCGCCGGAATGATGGCGCGGGTCAAGCCCTGACCGGGCGCTGAAGCAGGGACGGGTGCGGGTGGGCCTGGGTCAGGGCCACCCGCACCGCCGTTCGTCGGCACCAGCCCCGGCGGGCTCCAGCAGCACGGCACGGCCTCCCTGACCCGAGTCCACGCGGACGCATCAGTCCGGGCGCCCGCTCGAACAGAGCAGGTGGGCCGTGCCGTTCTCCCCGCGGTGCATCCCTTGCCGGCCCCGCCTTCCCCACCGGTCGGCATGTGCGCACCGGTACGCACGGAGGATCCGCTCGGCGTGAAGATCAGTTAGCGTGGGCCCGTTCTCACGGGGAGGAACAACCATGCGCAGAAGCATGCTGACCGTGCTGGCCTTGACGGCCGCAGCCCTCATCATCCCGTCGCCGCCCGCTCAGGGCGCACCAGCCCAGGCCGCACCCGCGCGAGTGGCACCGGCGACCACCAACCACATCAGCGGCAAGATCACCGACGCGGCCACCGGCGAGCCGATCGCGGGCGCCTGCGTGACCGCGTCGAACAGCCGATGGCAGACGCGCGCACGTGTCTGCGCCGGCGCCGACGGCACGTACCGGATCGACGGGCTCTACCAGAACGCCGTCGTCTACCTGCGCGCCACCGTCGACACAACGACCTGGTGGTGGCCGGGATCGATGGATCCCGTCTACGCGACCCCGGTCAGCGCCGGCTATCCCGCCACCAACCCGGTCGCCGATTTCGCGATCGAGCGGCGGCAGGGCACCGTCCAGGGCTCGGTGACCCGCCAGGACGGGGCTCCGGCGATCTTCGCGTCCGCCATCCTCTACCGGGTCGGCGCCGACAAGCCGATCGCCTTCGCCACCGCGTTCGACGGCACCTTCCGGCGGACCGGCGTGCCGGTCGGGCAGTACCACATCGTGCTCGGCGGCAGCGGCTACAACACCCAGTGGTACCCCGCTGCGGCGACCCGCGCGGAGGCGACGCCCGTGGAGATCACCGAGGGCGGCACGGTCCCCATCGCCGAGCAGTTCCGGGCGGTGGAGCCGATTCCCGCCGTCCCCGCGCTGGTCACGGTGCAGGGTGTGGTCACCGCCGCACCGGACGGCGCGCCGGTGGCCGACGCGGAGGTCAGCCTCTACAGCCACCGCCTGGACCCGTTCGCGACCACGCGGACCGACGCCCAGGGCCGGTTCGCGTTCCCGAACATCCGCAAGGACATCGGCGTCCACGTCAAGGTGAGCGCGCCGGGGTTCGCCACCACCTGGAACCCCGACGACCCCGAGCCGTACGCCGCCGTGGCGGCGAGCGAGACGCCCCTCGCCATCAAGCTGCGGCCGGGCTCGGGCCGGTTCACGGCCGTGCTCAAGGACCACGACGGCACGACGGCGCCGACGGGGTTCACCGCGACGCTGTCGAGCCAGGACGGCTCGTGGAGCCACACGCTGCCGGTCCGCCTCGACGGCACCATCGACCTCGCCGACGTGCCCGCGGGCCAGTACCGGCTCCAGCTCGTCGACAGCGTCCCCGCCACGACACCGCGACCGGACCAGTGGTATCCGAGCCGGCCCGACAGCACGGACGCTGGGCTGATCACCATCACCGACGGCCAGACCACCGCGATCACCGAGTCGCTGCTCCACCCGATCACGTTCGAGGTGACCGTGCGCGACGCCCGCACCGGCGCGCAGATCTCCGACGCGTGCGTCACCTTCGTGCAGGAGGTGTGCACCGCCGCCGACGCCGACGGTCTCTACCGCACCGTGCTCGACTACCGGGTGTACACGTACTACGTCAAGGCGACCCACGCGCCGTACCACTTCATGGCGCGGACCCCCGTGATCCCGAGGGCGGGCGAGATCACGAAGGTGACGGTCACGATGGAGCCCGGCGCCGTCATCGCTACGACGTACCGGGACGGGGCCGTCAACCCGGATCCGGAGGGCCTGGGCTCGGTGTGCGCCTACCTGATTCAGGGCCGGTGGGGCATGGACAAGCTGGGCGGCGTGCAGGTGTGCGCGATGCCCGCCGCCGACGGCACGCTCCGGTTCGGCCCGCTGCCGTCGGGCTGGGTGCAGCTGTTCGTCCTCCCGCGCGGCGAAGCGGGTGCGCAGTGGCTCGGTTACCAGGGCGGCACCGGCGACCGCCGCAACGCCGCGCTGATCAACCTGAAGGCCGGGGTCGTCACCAGGGCACCGGACATCGTCCCGGCCCGGGCGGGCGTCGTGCGGGGCGTCGTCCGGAACACCGTCACCGGTGCGCCCGTCAAGGCCTGCGTGGAGGCCGGACCCCGAGTTCGGGCCTGCGCCGAACACGCCGAGACCGGTCCCATGCTCTACGGCCTCGGCCCGTATCACTGGCCGCTCAGCTACAGCGGCGACGGCTTCCCGCCCACGCAGATGACGGTCAAGGCCGTCTCGGGCCAGACGGTGTTCAAGGACGCGCAGGTGACGCCCGGCACGCTGGTGCAGTCGGTCCAGTTCGGCGGTCCGACGGCACCGAAGAGCTGGCAGGTCGAGGCGTTCGACGCGTGGACCGGGGCGCTGCTGAGCACCTCCACCTTCAACGGGCCGCTGCTCCTGCCAAGCACCAAGCCCGTCGCCATCCGGATGACCCACGACGGGCAGCGCTGCTGGGCGCACTTCACCGAGGGGCGCCGGCTGACGCCGTACTACACCGCCGGAAGCACCGCCATCGCCAAGCTGACGCTGACCCCGGGGACGAACTGCCTGCCCGGCGAGCCGCCGCTGCTGCCCGCCCCGGTCCGGGGCGCCAAGGGCCCGATGGTGGTCACCATGTTCGATCCGCTCCCGACCGTGCGGGGCGGCAACGCGACCGGCACCGGCACGGGCGTGGCGCCGAGCACGGCCGGCACGACGGTGACCTCGCCGTGGGGACGGCCGAGCGTCGGCATGATGGCACGGGTCAAGCCCTGACCCGACGCTGAGCATCGACGATGCGGGTGGTCCTGGGCCAGGACCACCCGCGGGCCGCTCAGGGCGAAGGTCCCGCCCCGGCCTGAGCCGCATCCACCGACAGAACGCCGCGTCGGGCACGCCGGATGGTCCGCTCGCCATCCCACGCCTGCCGACGGGTGCGTGTCTTCCCAGGAGGAACCATGCGCAGAGGCGCAGTGGCCGCGCTGGCCGTACTGGCCGCGGCCGTCACCATCCCGTCGCCCGCGCAGGGCGCGCCCGTGCCGGTCGCGTCCGCGCCGCAGCGCGTGGCGGAGACGGATGTCAGCCACATCAGCGGCAGGATCACCGACGCGGCCACCGGCGCGCCCATCGCCGGAGCCTGCGTCACCGCATTCAGCAGCAGCCAGCAGACCCTGGGACGGGTCTGCGCGGACGCCGACGGCCGGTATCGGATGGACGGCGCGCACGGGTCAGGCATCCTCCTGCGCGCCACCGCCGACACGCACACCGCGTGGTGGCCGCATGCGCAGGATCCGGTCCACGCGTCGCCGGTGAGCGCCGGCCCGGGCTGGGCTCCGGTCGCCGACTTCGCGATCGAGCGGCGGCGGGGCACCTTCCGGGGCACCCTGACCCGCCAGGACGGCGGACCGGCGATCTTCGCCATCGCCACGCTCTACCCGGTCGGCACCGACCAGCCGACCGCCTTCACCACCGCGTACGACGGCACCTTCCGGCGAGAGCTGCCGGTCGGGCGCTACCACGTCGCGTTCAGCGGCAGCGGCTACGCCACCCAGTGGCACCCGGCCGCGGCCGACCGGGCGGATGCGCTGCCCGTGGAGATCACCGAGGGCGGCACCGTCGAGGTCCGCGAACGGTTCCGGGCGGTCGAGCCGATCCCCGCCCACCCGCTCGTCACGGTGCACGGTGCGGTCACCTCCGCGGCAGACGGCGCGCCGGTGGCGGACGCGCAGGTCAACCTGTACGACCAGTGGCTGGACCCGGTGGCGGCCGTGCGGACCGACAACGAGGGCCGGTTCGCCTTCCCGAACATCCCGCAGGATGCTCTTATAGAAGTCAAGCCCGATGGAGTGCTTCGAAGTCGGCCTTGATCGCGTGATAGACCTCGCGGGCGAGATATCGCTTCAGGCAGCG
>NZ_JBFAOU010000110.1:0-26099 GCF_040675365.1 Catellatospora sp. NPDC049609
AGGCCCGTCGCCTTCGACCCGCAGCGCTACAAGAGGCGCAACGTCGTCGAACGCTGCTTCCAGAAGATCAAGACCTGGCGTGGCCTGGCCACCCGTTACGACAAGGACCCCGACAGCTTCACCGCTGGACTCCACCTCAGAGGCTCCATCATGTGGCTGAAACGCCTCGCCTTAACCACATGATCCGAACCCCGAACAGCTCCTAGCGCCCGGCCAACCACGCCGACAGGAGAGGGTCGGTATGGCGACGGAGCACCACCAGGCCGAGACGTTGAGCGCAGCTATCAGACAGGCGTACCATTTCCCCATGCCAGAGCAGACCGGCACCATGGACACCGCCACCTGGGCGGCCTTGACCCACCAGCTGGAGGATCAGGCGCACGGTGCCCCGGTGTCGGACGAGCGCCGCGCGGCCGCGCGCCGCTGGGCCCGCTCGGCCATCGCCAGAGTGAACACGGACCGTCGCACTCCCGAGCACCAGGCCGCCCGCGCCCGTGCGCTCGGTGACGCTGCATGAGCGAAGACTCCTTCGTTCGACTTCTGCTGGATTGCTCGGCTATAACCTCGTACGGCGTAAGCGCCACGGTAGGCGAACTACTGTTGCAGCTCGAACCCGAACAGATGGACGGCGACGACGCGGACGCGCTGGACGGCGAAGAGTGGCTGTCGTTCGGGATGACCACCTTCTGCCTGGCCGAGGCCGTCGGAACCGGCTACCCGCTGGAGTACCTCGAAACGCTGCGCGCGCACCATCGAGCTGTGGAGTTCCCGCCAACCGCGCCCTGGCGCGAGTTCGGGCTCTACCTCAAGCACAGCGGCAGCTGGGCCAACCTGCATCACGCGTACCTGGTCTGGCTGGCCTTCCGGCTGGACGCCTACATCGTCACCCGAACGCCGGACCTCTACCTCGCGGGCGACAAGCAGGCCCCCGTGCTGCCGCTCGAAGACCCATGGGACCAGTAGCACGTCGCGGTGCCGACAATCCGTCAAAGGCATCTGCAAGACGTGAACCAGCCCGAACCCGGCAAGGCGCATCCCGGCCGCGACACACCCAGCCGGTAGCGTGAGCGCATGGGTGACAAGAGCGCGATCGAGTGGACCGAAGCCACCTGGAACCCAGTAACGGGCTGCGACCGGGTCTCACCCGGCTGCGACAACTGCTACGCCCTGACCCTGGCCAAACGTCTCAAGGCGATGGGCAACGCGAAGTACCAGAACGACGGTGATCCTCGCACCAGCGGGCCCGGCTTCGCCGTGACCGAGCACCCCGACGCGCTGCAGCTGCCCCACCGGTGGTCGACGCCTCGGGTGGTGTTCGTCAACAGCATGTCCGACATGTTCCACGCCCGCGTCACCACCCCGTTCATCCAGGACGTCTTCCGAGTCATGGCCGACACCCCCCGCCACACCTACCAGCTGCTGACCAAGCGCCCGTTGCGCGCAGTCCGCCTCGCCGGCGAGCTGCCGTGGCCCCAGAACGTGTGGCTCGGCGTCAGCGTCGAGACGGCGACGCAACTGTGGCGCGTCGACGAGCTGCGCAAGGTTCCAGCCGCGGTCCGCTTCATCTCCGCCGAGCCACTGCTCGGCTCGCTGAACGGCCTCAACCTGGACGGCATCTCCTGGCTGATCGCCGGGGGCGAGAGCGGCAAGGGGCACCGGCCCATCCAGGCCGACTGGGTCCGGGAGCTGCGCGACCTCTGCGCGAAGGCCGAGGTGCCGTTCTTCTTCAAGCAGTGGGGCGGCCCCACGCCCAAGGCAGGAGGCCGCACCCTCGACGGCCAGGTCTACGACCAGATGCCTACCGCGGGGGAGCAAGACCTGCTCACGCTGGCGCGATCGTCTTCGTGAACAAGTCTTTGCCCGAGGAGTCGACCAGGGTCGTGCCGTCGGCGTGAAGCCGCTTCCATGCTTTCCGGAGGTGCTTCTCGCGGGCCTGCCCGAAGGCTTCGCCGAGCACCTGCATGTAGTGGTCCACCACCCGGAATGGCTGTCCCAGCGCCAGCTGCTTGCGCAGGTTGGCCTCAATCTCGTCGACCCACGCCTCAGCGAGAGCGTCCTCGCTTGCCTTGAACGCGCTGTCGTCGCCGAACAGTGAGTCCGCATTCTCGATCTTGTGAAGTGCTTCGCGCCACCTCTCCAAGCCCAGCGACAGCGCCTCGGCGAAAGAGGACATGCCGTCCTTGTGACGGGTGAGGAAGACCAGGTAGTAGACGGGCCGGTTGCCAGCTCGGTTGAAGACCTCGGTGTACCAGAAACCCGATCCGGCCGCCTTGGCCAGTCGGCGGCTGTATTCGGTGACCACGGCCGTCTCGGCAGCCTCCCGTTGCGCCTGGGTCGACCCCGCCGGCGCGTGCTGCAGCCAGATGTCCCGCCAGTCCGCGCTGCCGAAGACCTCGTCCATCCGAACCAACGTGCTCTCGAATGCCTTAGGGCTGGTCAGGTGCCCCGCGATTCGGCGCAGGGTAGAGGCGTTGAAGTTGATCAGGGTTTCGGTGGGCGGAGTGCCGTACCCGGCGGGGCGTGCCATGAACGGCATGACTGCGGTCTCGAACGGCACCATCAAACCGAAGGGGTCCAGGAACACCAGCGCAGGCAGACCTGCCACCTGCGAGAGCAGGCTGGGCAATTGCGCGGCTGCCTTGCCCTGTGCCAACGCGATCTGCAGCCCGGCGCCCTCCGAGGCCACCACCTGCTGCAGCTTGGCGAAGACTTGGGGATCGTCCTCGACGAAGAAGCACTCCAGTTGACGTGGACGGCGCATGGCGGCCAGCCTTCGCGCGTGGCGCATCAGCAGGCACGGTGAGCCCTCGTCACCTGACTCGTAACGACCCTCGCCGGCGTACCCGTCGATGAACGCGACCCGGTTGCCGGGGGAGTACAGCCCCGTCTTCCCGGCGAATGGGCCGATGTAGTTGTCGAGGATCGCGTGCTTGAGGATCGCCGCTGGCCGCTTCTCTTCGAAGAAGTTCGTCATTTATCACCGCTTCCGAGCGCCACCGGATGCGGGAAAAGGATACGCCACCAGCGAATATGTGAATCGGACTCAGGCGTGTCGCGCCGCGAGTGTCGTGAATGCGGCACATGTCTGGGCTATGCGCGCCGGGCGAAGTACGTTCGAGGGCTCGCCGGGCCGGCCGAGCTGAGACTGCTGGTGAAAGGACACGCTGTGTCGATCCCCGTTCCGCCGCTGCCCGAGGTTTTCGAGGTGCACATCGGCCGCCAAGCGCAGGAGGCTCAGGCCGCCGGTCGTCCGGAAGAGGCGGAGAAGGCGATCGGGTATCTCGTCTCCGAAGGGGCGACCTCGGCGGAGGAGGCCAAGATGTTCGGCGACGTCGCCCGGGCCAGCCTCTTGGCGCGCACCATGCTCGAACACGTGGAAGCCGGCCGTGCCGCCGAGGCGGACGCACTGCAGGCCCGCATCGTGGACGAGTACGGGCCGGAGGTCGCCAAGGTCGTGCTTGCCGGACTGCTCGTCACCGCTGGCCGCAAACAGGGCTGGCTGCCTGTGGAGGCTTACGACCTGCTGATGCAGCTCACCGACGGCGGGCGCGACGTCGCCGACATCATCCAAGGCGTAGGCAGAGGTCAGCCGACCGACTGAACCACTGTGTTCGACACCGCGAACCGCCGATCTTCGAGCCGATGCCGTGACCGACCTCGCTGATTCACTCCCCGCACCGCAAGGAGCGACGAGAGGATCACGATGTCCGACAAGACCTACCGCGCCACGAAGCTGCGCCTGGCCGATCTGCCCGGCACCGTACGCGTCGTGCCGGGGCGCCGATCGCGCGAGATGGTGCTGACGCTGACCGGACCGCAGAAGCAGCTCGACGAGATCCGCCACGGCGTGAACGGCGACACCCTCGTCGTGAGCGGGCCGGCGCGCGGCCGGGGCGGCGTGAACATCACGATGAGCGGCCGTGGCGGAGTCACCTCGATCAGCAACATGTCGGCCAGCGGCATGGTGGTGTTCGGCAACGGGGTGCACATCTCCGGCGCCAACGGCCCCATCGTCGTCAACGGCAATGTCATCACGCCCGGAGGTGGCACCGAGGGCTACCAGGAGATCACCGTCACGGTGGAGGTGCCTGTCCACACGTCGGTGGCGGTCGATGACAGCGTCGGCGGAACGTACGTCATCGGTGACACGCTCGGTACGCTCGACCTCCGGCTGAAGGCACACAGTCAGGTGCAGGCCGGCCAGGTGGCTGAAACCCGAATCGACATCACCGGCTCGGGCGACGTCCAGATCGGCTCGATCACGGGTAAGGCGGCCGAGCTGAGCATCACCGGCTCCGGCGACGTGCGCATCGCGCACGGGCAGGTCGAACGCTTCGACGCCGGGATCTCGGGTTCCGGATCGGTTGCGTTCGCGGGAACGGCCGGCGACGCCAACCTGTCGATCTCCGGCAGCGGCAACATGCGTCTCGACACGGTCACGCGCCACCTGGCCGACCGCGTATCCGGCTCCGGCCGGATCGACGTCCGCGTGCGCCCGCAGCGCTCGTCGGGCTCGTTCTGGTCATGAGGGCACCGGCCAGGCCGTAAACCGAACCGCGGTGGGCGGGACCGATCGGTCCCGCCCCCCGCGCTGTCATCGGCGCCTGGTGGGCGCGACTTGCTGGCTTGCAACGGCGGCGTCAACACCAGCCTGTGCTGACGCAGGGACAGCGGGTCCTGTTGCCGGAGGTGGTGCGAACGACGTTCTGGCCAGGTGCGCAGGACTGCTTGCCTGCGCATCCGGGCCGGGGTCGGCCAGCCATTGCTCGGCCCGACGGCGCATCGGAGGCCAACTGGCCGAATTGCCTGCATGGCGCTCGGCCGCTGCTTGGACCGCGACGAGGTCATCGGCGGACAAACCGTGGGGGTCGTGCTCAGCTTGATAGAGCAGCGTGCCGTCTTGTTGCTCCTGCACGGCAGCGGCCAGCCAGGCATCGTGGTTGGCGACAGAGACGGCGACCAGTCGCTGCCGGAGAGCCTGGGCGCCCTCGCCGGGGTCGACGCCCATCAGGCCAGCCACCGCGACTGCCGTACGGTCGTCTAGCGCCGCGACCATGGACTCGGCACGATCGCGAGTCTGCATCCGCAGCGCCCCCGCCACCAGTTCGGGCGACGGCTCCGGATCGATCATGACCGCGTGGTAGTGCGTGGCACCCCGGAACACGGCGGCCTCCTGGTCGACCGGGTGCGCGTTGCGCTGATCCGAACGTGGGATCAGATGCACGTCGCTGTGGGCGGCGAGGTTCAACAGGGCCGCGTCGACCTGGTCCCGGGGGATCGTGCCCGGCAGAGCGGCGCGCAGTTCGTCGAGCGACACTATGTTGCCAAGCCGGCCCCATCCCGGCAGGGCGGTCGAGGCCAGCAGGGCGCGGTAGGTGTCCCGGACGAGCGCTTCGATCTCACGCAGTTCCACCAGAGCATTGTCCGCCAGGCGGGTCTGCGGCGCGCACCCCCGAAGTGGCGGGCGTCTGAGCACACGTGGATGGTGGCCGGAGATGCCGATGAATTGCCCGGCCCGCCTGCTCGCGGGACCATGTCTGGGCCGAACGCGGGAGAGGTGACTGCGGTGTTGCGGGACAAACAGCACGCGATCGTCGGACAGGGTCTGGCGCTGGGCTGCGCTCACCTGGGCTGGACCGGCGGATTGTCGGTGCTGGACATGGAAGACCACTTCGCGGCCGCGTGGACGGGATGGCCCCGGCGAGCGCTGTTTCCGGGCGTCTTCGTCGGCGGCGCCGACAACAACGACTGGACCAACTTCATCATGGTGCGCAGCGAGTACCGGCCCGGTCGACGGGCGTTCTGGACTGACCGCCTCGGGTCGTGGGCGCCTCAACTGGATGAGGGCTGGACCCCGCAGGAGATCGCGAAACTGCTCGGCTCGGAGTCGCAGCTGCCGGTGACCTTCGACGACTGGCTCGACCTGGGTGCGGTGTTCATCTCTGGAGTTCCGCGCGTTGATGGCGGAGCCGGCCGCCGCCGATTGCTGCGCTGGGCGAACCGTTCGTCGCGGGCGGCAATCCCGGGCTGGCAGGGCTAACGGTCTGTCGTCTGGCGTCGGGGGCCGCTTATTCCAGCGGCCCCCGACGCGATCATCGAGACGTGGCACCCTCCACGTCGTGATCGACTAGTTCGCCCTGCAGCACGACCCGCTTCGGCTCGACTTCCTCAGCAGCGTCGCACGTGCCCACCATCAGGATCCGCGGCTGTGCCAGGACGTCCGTGTCCCAGACTGCCCGGATCGTGGTCGATCTGCGGTAGGAACCGGACCGAAGCGCTGGAAGGTGTGGAGCGTCGAACTCGCCCGGAAGGTGGGAGTAGAGCACAAACCAGCAAGCCTCGATCTTGTCTCTCATCCACTGGCGTAGGTCATCGCGGTCGGCGAGTCCATCGACCAGCTGCGTCCACCGCTTGACCTGGTAGGTCAGCCGTTGACCGCCTGAGCAAACAAGAACATCGCGGCCGCCGTCAGCATCGGCGCCCACGTCGTCCCAGAGGCGGAGGGAATCTCGACCAACGCCGGCCAGGATCCCGGCGGCAGAGTTGAGCGCTTCCAGCTTTCCGTCCGTCACGAAGGCGAACCCGAGGTTTGCCACCCGCCAGGCCGCGGGTGCTGTCATGTGGTCGACAGCGGCATCGAGCCGGGCTGCCAGCGCTTCCAGCTCCGGCCGTTCGTCGGTGGGCGCGGACATCCAGTTGGCCAGTACCTGCTGGGTGAAGGCATTGAACTCGGCCTCGGCTTGGGCCGCCTGCAGGATCTCCTCGGCCTCCGTGCGCGCTTGCCGCTGCGTTGCGGCAGCATTCGCCAGCGCCTGGTCCTGATACTGGTCGGCTTGGGCGATCGTGGCTTCGGCCTGCTGCTCCGCTTCCCGACGCAGGGCGTCGGCGTAAGCCTCGGCCTCGCGGCGCACCTGGCGCGCGTATTGGTCGGCGGCCTCGCGGGTAGCCGTGGCGTAGTTCTCCGCCTCGACCGCGGCGGTGGTGGCGGAAGTGATCGCCTGCCACAGGTTTTGGCCGAGGACGTGCTCCACAGCGTCGGGAGCGAGGTGGCCCGTGACGAGCAGCTCAATGAGGCGCCGGTCCTCACGTTGCGCCGGGGCGGGGGTGGACTGGGGTGCCCGAGGTTCTGAGTGCTGGGCGGCCGCCCGCTTCTTGATCTCGTCGAGCCAGCGCAGCTTCTCCGCAGCGGTACGCCGTGGCCTGCTCAGGAGCTGGTCGAGGAGGTCGTCACGCTGGGCGTTCAGGTCGTCGGAGTGGTTGTCGCGGGTCATCGCATCTCCTCCCGCTTCGTCGCCACGGTGACCGCCGGCATGATCTCGCCGTCGGATAGGCCGATTGCTCTCAATGTGGTCAAGGCATCGGACTGGCTGCGCCGCAGCGCTGCCTCCCGGCGCCCGGTCCGGGCCTGCATATCCTTGTACGTCTCGCCGCCGAGCAGGTGGCACTCGACGACCTCGCGCTGCTTGGGCGGCAGCTGCTTCAGCATCTGCTCGATCCACTGGCTCGCCTCCCACTCCAGGAGCGCGGGATCATCGGCGTAGGGTTCGAGCTCGTCGGTCAGCGGTGACGTGCGCTGTTGCTCCCTACGCCGCCTGATCGTGTGGGTGATGACGGCGCGGTTGGCGTACCACACCGGATTGCGGATGGTCTCCCAGCGGCCGGGCTTCAGCATGTCGATCATGGTGAGGCTCACGGCATCCTCGGCGTCGGCGTCAGACGTCGCACCGAACCACCGCGCCAGGTTCTCGAGCCGGTCGGCGTGAGCGAGGAAGAACTCTTCGACCGACATCGCCGGCGGGGCGGCGTGCTGGTCGATGTGGGTCGGGGAGACTTCCCCCGGTCCCGTGTCCGCACGGATCACTGGGACACTCCGATCGGTATGTGTATGCCTGTCATAGGGAAGGTCCCGACCCCGGTGTGTTTGTGAGGTCGGGACTTCAAGATTTTTTAGCGGTGTCAGCGGTGCAGGTAGAACGCCAGCCCGAGCAGCGCGGTGACCCCGGCGCCGACACTCAACGTTACGGGCGTCGATTCAGTGGCCAGCCAGGTGGTGACACAGCAACCGGTGGCCACCTCCACGGCGACGATGACCTGGCCGCTGGTCCATCCGCCCCGGCGCGGCCGCTGCGCCGGCTTCCGCTTGCGCGCGGACGGCGTCGTCGGGCGCGTCGGCGCGACGCCGCCGGTGGTCTGGTTGGGGGTCTCCACGGTGTCACCTCTTCCTGGCGGCCCAACTGCCGCCCGGAGATAGATGCGCGAGCAGCCTCGTCTGTGAGGTCAGCCGGTCGACCAGCGGGAACACTGCTGGTCGGCGTCGGACGGTCGGAGGACACTGGCGTGCCCGGAGCTCCGAGGAGGTGTCCACCATGGCCACGGCCAGGCCCACACGATCCGCTGCTGCCCTCGCGGCGGCTCCCGACGCTGAGCAGACCGTTACCGTGCGCCGCGACGCCGTCGGGCGCTGGCAGATGCACCTCGCCGGCGGAGGCTTCAGCGTGACCGCGCCGCTTTCCGCCACGGGCCTGGAGGACGCCATCCGCTGCGCCGAAGACGTGCTCGCGGCGACCCGCCGCCAGGTTCCCGTCATGCCCTGGCAGCAGCTCGGTCTTGAGGCGAGCACCCGGCTGGGCCGGGCAGAACACCAGGCCGTGTGGAGCCGGGCCCTCTGGCGGGTAGAGGTCTGCTGCGACCGTGAGGGCCGCTGGTGGCTGCGCCGGACGCTCGCCGACCACCTCGCCCCGATCCGCGACGCGATCGGCGACCGGGGAACCGGCCTGGTGCGGGCACTTCGCGTTGCGGCGGCGATCCTCGCCGAGCAGCGCTGGGCGACCTCCGCCCCGTGGACGATCGCCGGGTCTACGGCCACCACCACGGCGCGACGACCGCCAGGCTGACGCCAACCCGACCTGTTCACCCGAGGAGTGCCCAGCACCGTTACCGGCGCCAGCGACCGACTACCTGCTGCAAGGCCAAGAGCACCGCGATCGCCGTGGTGATGCCGGTGGCCCAGGTGTTGCTGAACGCGGCCGCCAGGCCGGCGCCGACCGCGCCCGTAACTACCAGGCCGGTACGCGGATCGAGCAGCGGTGGCTGCGGGTCCTCGGAAGTGGTTCGGGTGCGGGCCATGTCGTCCTCCACAGATCAGGCGCCCCGGCTGGGCGGTGATGCCAGGTAACCAGCCAGCTGGTTCGGCGATCCGGCAAAGCTCGCGGGGCTCTAAACGGGTCCGCGACCTTTCATAAGGTGCCTTCGGCTCCAGTTCTCCGAGCCCTTGGGCGGTGCGAGATCGTCACCACGTGTCAGGCCGACGGCGTACGCTGAGGGCTCGGCGGCCGCGCCCGCCCGACTCCGAGCCTGTCGACGCCCACGCCGTCGCAGGCGACGAGGACAAGGGTCTACGACTCGCGCGAGTGGCCTTCCGCTGTGGACGTCGAGCCTGTGGCGGAGGGGCGTGGGACCTCCTGCCGAATGGACTCCGTCATGACCAGCGACAAGGCCCGCAAGCGCCAGGCGCGTGCCCTGGCCGCCGCCGAGGGCATCTCCTACACCGCGGCGCTGCGCCGCGTGGCCGTGACCGTGCCGGCCCCCGCTGCGGCGATCGAGCCGCACTTCCTGGCTCCCTACCCGGACGAGCTGATCCGCCCGGACGACGCCGCCCCCGGCTGGAAGCCGCCGACCGTGGACGAGCTCGGCTGGCGGGCCCTGCCCGCTGACGCGACCCCGGCCCAGCGGGCCCGCACCGAGTCGCTGTGGCGGCCGCTGACCGCACAGCGTCCGTGCCGGTGCGCCGGCCGGTGCCTGCACGGCAGCCCCTGCGAGCCCGACGGCGGGCCGGAGGCATGCCCCGGCCGCATGGTCCACTTCGACCGGCTCGCCGCCCCGGGGCAGAACACCAGCATGTGGGCGGACTTCCATGCGTGCGACGACTGCGGCGACGACGTCGAGGGCTTCGTCGAGCTGCCCGAGGTGCCGTGGGGTCGCCCAGTATCCGGCGTGGCCGTCCAGTACGAGGGCGTGCGGATCGTCGACTTCGACGACGGCGACGACGGCTACGACGGCGGCTGCGGGGACTGCGGCGCCGGCCCCGGCTACCGGTGCACCTGCGACGACCCGTGGTGTGGCGAGTGCGGCGCCGACAGCCACTACTCGTGCAGCTGCTACGAGCCCGAGTACGCCTGATGGCCGAGCCCACGATCAGCCTGGCCGCGCTGCTCGCGCGCGGCCTGGCGGTTTTCCCCATTCCCGCTGGCAGCAAGCTCGCCCCGGGCGGCTGGCAGGCCCGCGCCAGCGCCGACCCGCACCAGAGCTGGCCGCAGGGCAGCAACATCGGCGTGGGCTGCCGCGCCAGCAACCTGGTCGTACTGGACCTGGACCGCAAGGACGGCGTCGACGGCGTGGCCGCGCTCGCCGCCCTGGCCGCCGAACGCGCCCAGCCGTGGTCCGACACGTTCACCGTGGCCACCGGTGGCGGCGGCCTGCACCTGTACTTCGCCGCCCCGGCCTGGACGGTCGTGTCAAGCATCGGCACGTTCGCCGCCGGCGTCGACGTCCGAGCGCCCGGCCGCACGCTCGGCGGGTACGTCGTCGGCCCCGGCTCGGTCGTCGAGGGCCGCCCGTACACCGTCGCCGCTGACCTGCCGGTCCGGGCGCTGCCCGGCTGGATCGCCCGCCGCCTGCGCCACCAGGTGCCCGGCCTGCACCGCCCGACTGGTCCCAAGACCGGCCACGTCCGGATCACCCGTCCATCGTCCGACCAGGAGCGGAGCCGACCGTGAAGACCCTCTACCTGCCAGCGCCGCCGGTTGTCGACGACCCCGCCCTGCGCTGCCCCGCGTGCCAGGGCCGCGGTGTCACCGGCGACCAGTTCACCATGGCCGCCAGCGAAGCCGTCGAGATACTGGTCGATGTCCTGTGCGCCGTTTGCGGCGGATGCGGCCGAGGCCGCCACACGGCGTGCTCCCCGATGCAGCACATCGACTGGGACGTCGACGACGAGCTGGCCGAGCTCCACCAGCAGCCCCGATGTCCGTCCTGCCACGGCAGGCAGTGGAACCTCATTCAGGCGTTCACCCAGCCCGACGACCCCGACGAAACCGACGAGGTATACCTGCGGGTGCCGTGCGGCTGCGCCGAGCCGGCCATGGTCGAGATAGCGTTCGTGGAGGACGACCTGCCCGCTGAGGTGATGGCGGCGCTGACCGGAGCCGTGGCTGTGACACAGCTGGTGACGGTCGTCCGCGCGGCCGCCGACGCCGCCGCCGAGCAGGCCCCGCCGGGCGCCGACGTCGGCTCGCTCATGCGGACGATGATGAGCGACCCGGACCTGATGGCCGCCTGGCGCGGGGCTGGCGACGTCGCCCGGACGGTGGCCATCGTCGCGTACGCCCAGCACGCCGCCGAGACGCCCGGCGTCGACCTGGACGGCGACGGCCAGCACTACGAAATCGCCGAGGGCGCGGTGGAGATGGCCGCCGAGGACCTGGCCCAGCACCCCGGCCGATCCCTGGTTCCCGACCAGCCCGGCGTCATGCCCGGCGGCCGCGTCGGCGCGTTCGTGTCGTCCTGGGTGTGCGACTCGACCGAGCCCGACGTCAACAAACTCCGGGCGCTGTGCCTGCTCGCGGCCGCCGCCCCGACATCGAGGAGCCCACGATGACGATCGTGATGTACGGCCCGCACTGCTCGCACGACGAATGCGCCTGGGACCGCTGCGACCACGACGGCGAGGTCCACCACGGTTGCCGCAAACAGGCGACCTGCCCCGAGTGCGGGCCGACCAGCGAGGACTGGCCGCGCCTGGCCGCCCAGTGGACGGAGTGGGCCGTCAGCCGGTACGGCACCGCCGACACGCAGCAGCTGCGCGCCGCCGACCGGCCCGCCAACGTCGTCGAGACCGCCGAGCTCATCGAGCAGCACCAGCGATAGCCAGCCACCGGGGCCGGGCCGACGTCGTCAACGTCGAGCCCGGCCCTCTCCGATCACGCCGCGAAACAGGAAGCCAGACACGCCTGAGCAGGCTCGCGGCAGCCACAAGTCATCCCGATTGCCTAGGCGACGTCGACACCATGACTTACGCCGGCGGCACTCGGCGGCGTAGAGATTGAACAAGATCATCTTTGGCGTGGAGTTCTGTTCCGCGTCGCGCGATGAACTGCGGCGTTACCTGCTCGGACTGCCAGGCGGCGGCGAGCTGGAGTGGCAGATGCTTCGCTGCGCGCCGTGACGCGGCGCCATCCAGGCCATGGGCCGCTATCTTCGGACGATGCCTCGCCGAACGCCTGGTGCCGCCGACCAGATGCTGATCGACCACGCCGACGCGGCCGGAGTGCGGGTTACTGCCTCGCAGCTGGAGCGGTGGCGGGCCGGCGGGCTGCTGCCGCGCAACACCCAGCGGCCACTCGGCCGGGGCAGGGGCAGCACCTCGGTGCCAGCACCTGGAGCGGCCGAGCTGGTGCAGTTCTTGGGCAGAGAGGCGCGGGCGGGACGCCGACCGCACGATCTGGCACTGCGGGCCTTCGACGCCGGCCTGTCGGTGCCGGACTCCGCGGTCCGGGCCGCGTTGGCCGCCACGATCAGCCGGATCAGGCTCCAGGCCGAAGATGAGCTGTCCGCCGTCGGCGCTGACCGTAGCGACTGGGCCTGGGAGGTCGCCGAGCGGGAACTCGGCCGTCATAGGCGCGGCGTCCTGATGCCGCGCCGGATGCGGCGTATCGATGAGCGGCTGGCGAAGGTGCTGTCATGGTCACACGAGTCCATCGCCCGGTACGACCGGGGCCCGGCGGTGCCGGATCCGATGAGCGCCCGCGACGTCGACGCGCTGTCGGTGGCGACGATGCTCGGCGGCGGTGAGGAGCTGGGGGGCCCGGTCATGGCGGCCATGCTGCGGGCGATGAGCCCAGACGGCGCTGCCCTGCCGATCGCGTCGATGCTCGAGTACGAGGACAACCCGGACCTGACCCAGATCGGCGACGAGGCGGGCTTCACGATGGTGCCCGCCGGCGACATGCGCGAGGCCCTGCTGCGGGTCGTGGAGCAGGCGGAACCGGCGGAGCTGCGGCTGGCATGGGAGGCGGCTGGTGCCCAGCGCGGATGGGCGCTGCAGCTGACCGCCGACGTCGAGGCCGAGCTCGACAGCGGCCAACTCGGCCCAGCGGCGCTGCTGTGGTGCATGGGCAGCACCATCGGCCTGCACCGGCTGACGGTGCGGACGGTGCTGCGCGAACGTCGGCCCACGCTGGCATCGCGGGCGTCGGACACGGTGATGCTGCTCTACACCGCCCGTGCCCTGCGGGTGCTGCGCCAGGCCATACCAGACGGCCAGTTCGGGCTGCTGCCAGTGATCGTCCCGCAGTACATGCACGAGCTGATCGGCGTGATGACGCCACCCGGCTTCGACCCGCTGCAGCAGATGCTGGGCGCTACGGCGAATCCGACGGTGTCGTGACACCGTCGCAGGACTGCGGGGTGCCGGGCACGACGAGTTCCAGCTCGACCCGCCACACCAACGCCGCAGGGTCATAGCGGCCGTTGATCTGCGCGAACGCGGCCTCGAAAGCATCGGGGCTGTCGAAGCCCTCGCGGCGGGCCTCCGCCGTGTCGAGGTGCCCCAGCGGCATCAGCGAAACACTGACCACGCGGGCGCGGCCGATGGCGTGCTTGCCTCGGCCTGGGCAGACGGCGTAGTCGGCGCCCACCCTGAGCCCGCACCCGTCGATGCTCCAGGGCGATCGCGGGTTGCTGCTGGCGAGGCGGCGGGTGACGGTCTTCGCTCCGGCCAGCACGAGCTGCGCGAGGTGCGGCTGAAAGTTCACTGGTCCATCCTTCCCGTCGTGAAGGGGCGGGCCCGGCCGCCGACCAGCGGCGCGGCGGCCGGGCCCGCCGCCTCAGGCGCGCTCCAGCTGCTCGCTAACCGGGTACGAGGCGACCCACGCGCCGTACCGGGTGTTGTCGTCCAGCTCGAACATCACCTCGCCGGCCTTGGTGCCCACCACCTTGACGACCTTGGCCGGTCGGCGGCCCTCCCGTTGGCGATCGATGAACCAATCGCCGGGCTTCAACTGGGTGGGGTTGGCGGTCCTCGCCATCGCTGTTCTCCGTCCTGGTGGCGGCTGCGGCTCCATCGCGGAGCCCTCTTGTGCGGCCAGCAGAACGCGGAGGTAGGACACGATGAAGGTGGTGTGCCCACGGGGGAAGGCGCACCACCTTTGCTAGAAGTAGACCATCAAGCGCGGTGGATGCGGAAGACCGTTGCTGTCTGGTCTGCCTGTTCGGCGGAACTCATGTTCGCCGGTAGGACCAGAGCGGAGTGTCGGCCGGGTCGAGGTCGAGGCGGGGGGCTGGCGGAGTGTAGGTATTCGTGACCTGCGGTATTCGGCGTGAATAATTGGTGCACGCCGCGGCGTGGAGATCCGTCAGCCGCGTCCTCACGCCGCGTACATGAAGGCCCGGCACAACAGGCGGGTGGCCGCGCCGATGACGCAGTAGCGGTCGGCCCGCGTGCTGACTGCGTCGATGAGCCACTTGGCGAACTCGTGCTACCTCCGCGGAACTGGCTGCATGTCCGCATCGCGTCGTTGATCGCGAAGATCCCGTGTCGCCGCTTCCTGAAGACTGACCCGCTGTGAGTCTCCGAAAATAACCCCTCCTGTATGTGAGGAGGGTGCTGAAAGTGGAGGACTGGGCAGAAATCCGCCGCCTGCATCGCGCGGAGGGCGTGCCCATCAGGGAGATCGCTCGTCGGCTGGGCATCGCGCGCAACACGGTGCGGGCTGCGCTGTCGTCCGACCGTCCGCCGAAGTACGAGCGTCGTCCGCGCGGCTCGATCGTCGACCCGTATGAGTCCCGGATCAGGGCGCTGCTGGCCGAGTGGCCGCGGATGCCGGGGCCGGTGATCGCCGAGCGGATCAGATGGCCGCACTCGATGGCGCCGTTGCGCAAGCGGCTGGCGGTCATCCGGCCGGAGTACGTCGGCATCGACCCAGTCGACCGGACGGTCTACGAGCCCGGCGAGATCGCTCAGTGCGACCTGTGGGTTCCCGACACGGCGATCCCGGTCGCGCCGGGCCAGTCGCGCACGAAGCTGCCGGTGCTGGTCATGACACTCGGGTTCTCCCGGTTCATGACCGCGGTGATGATTCCGTCGCGGCAGGCAGGCGACATCCTGTCCGGGATGTGGCAGCTGATCTCGCAGGTCGGGCGGGTGCCCAAGACCCTGGTCTGGGACCGGGAGTCCGCGATCGGCGGGACCGGCCGGGTCTCGGCGCCGGCGGCCGCGTTCGCCGGGACCCTGGCCACGCAGATCCGGCTGGCCCCACGCCGTGATCCGGAGTTCAAGGGCATGGTCGAGCGGACCAACGGTTTCCTGGAGACCTCCTTCATGCCCGGCCGGCTGTTCACCTCACCGGCCGACTTCAACGACCAGCTGGCCGACTGGCTGGTCAGAGCCAACACCCGAACCGTCCGCTCGATCCACGGCCGGCCGGTCGACCTGCTGGAGACCGACTACCTGTCGATGATCCCGCTGCCGCCGGTCGACCCACCGACCGGCCTGAACAACCGGATCCGGCTCGGGCGCGACTACTACGTGCGCGTGGACACCGTCGACTACTCCGTCGACCCGCGCTCGATCGGCCGGTTCGTCGACGTGACCGCGTCGCTGGACACCGTGCGCGTGTTCTGCGATGGGCAGGTCGTCGCCCGCCACGACCGATCCTGGGCCAAGCACGGCCTGGTCACCGACCCGGTCCACAAGGCCACCGCCGAACGCATGCGCCAGGCCCTGGCCGAGGACCGCCAACGCCGTCAGGCAGCCGTCCGCCACCACACCGACGGCCACGCCGTCGCGCTGCGGGCACTGCCGGACTACGACGCCCTGTTCGGCGTCGACTTCACCAACCCGACAACGAAAGCGAGTCACCAGTGAGCACGGCTACCAAGCCGAAACCCCAGGCCGGCACCCCCAAGGACGGGATGCCGTCCATGATCTCCTACCTGACCAGGGTGCAAGACCCCCACCATCGGCGCGTTCTGGGAGGAGCTAGCAGAACAGGCCCGCGACCAGAACTGGTCGCACGAGGAATACCTGGCTGCGCTGCTGCAGCGCCAGGTCGCCGACCGGGAGTCCAAGGGCACCGTGATGCGGATCCGCACTGCCCACTTCCCGCAGGTCAAGACCTTGGAGGACTTCAACCTCGACCACCTGCCCTCGCTGCGCCGCGACGTCCTGGCGCACCTGGCCACCAGCACGTTCGTCCCGAAGGCCGAGAACGTGATCCTGCTGGGCCCGCCCGGGATCGGCAAGACACACCTGGCCATCGGTCTCGGCGTTAAAGCCTGCCAGGCCGGCTACTCGGTGCTGTTCGACACCGCCAGCAACTGGATCGCCCGGCTGGGCGCCGCCCACCACCAGAACCGCCTCGACGCGGAGCTGAAGAAGATCCGCCGCTACCGGCTGATCATCATCGACGAGGTTGGCTACATCCCCTTCGACCAGGACGCCGCGAACCTGTTCTTCCAGCTCATCGCATCACGCTACGAGGTCGGCTCGGTCATGGTCACCTCGAACCTGCCCTTCGGCCGCTGGGGCGAGACGTTCTCCGACGACGTCGTCGCCGCAGCGATGATCGACCGTCTCGTCCACCACGCCGAGGTCCTCACCCTGACCGGTGACTCCTACCGAACCCGCCAACGCCGCGAACTCCTGGCCAAGGAGAACCGCGCCAGCCGCGACTGACCACGCCCATGGGTGGGTTAACTTTCCCAGACTCGTACTGGGTCAAGACTGCGAGAGCGTTGACATCCCGCCTCTGCGCGAACAGCGCGGTCAACGGCCGACATGGGCAAGCTTGAGAAGCTGGGGCGCCGGGCTGCGGCGACTGGAGATCGGTCGAGCACGGAGACTGGTCTTCGGGGCAGCAGGAACGACTGGAACCCGGATATGGCGCTGACGCTGGGTGCTCGGCGGCTATTCGGGGCGGAGAACCGGGGCATGGTGTACAGGGCCGCCGGTTTCCCGGGAGGCCGGGCGGCGTGACAGGCATCAGGAGGTGTGCGGCTGCGCGCGAGGAGGACTCGCGGGCGTGTGTGGGTGCTGTCGACGGGTGAGGGCGCTGGATCTGCTGGGCGGCGAGACGACCGGGTGCGTTCTGCATGGTGCGGTGTTGTTGGCGGCGCACGAGCTGGCGCAGTCGTTGGAGCCGCTCGCGTGGCGCGGAGACCAGGCGGCCGTCCGGGCGGCGGAGCTGCTGGAGCATCAGGCCCGGCGGGCGGACCGGGCGCGGGAGCAGCGGGATACGGAGCTGGACGAGCTGGAGCGTGTGCGGGCGCTCCAGGTCGAGCAGGCCGAGCAGCGGGCCGTGGACTGGGGACCGCATGCCGACCATGATCAGGTGTTGCGGCAGGCGTCGGCGTCGGCGCACGGTCTGCCGCTGCTGGATGTGGAGCTGCAGCGGGTGAAGGCCACCTGATCCTGGGCCGAGCGCTTGCCGCGGCGGGTGTGGATGTCGCCACGGCGTACGAGAAGGTGGCGTTGGAGCAGTTCACGGCTGATATGTTCGCGTCCGAGGCGCAGGTGATCGCGGCGTGGATCATGCGGGCGTGGTGCTCCGGCCGGCACGCGCTGGACCGGTCCGCCGGGTGACGGTGGCACCCAGGCCGGGCCTGGCCAGGTGCCGCCCAGTACCCAGGGTGCCCATCCGGTGTCTGCATCGAATTGGGTCGAGGCCGTGGAGCGTGCAGCTCCAAAGCCTCGGCCACGAGCGAAGAAACGGCTGGCCATGGGCGCGTGTCGGCCTGCGGGCTGATCAGAATTCGAAGAGGAGCCCACCGGTGGACAGAACCGCGATGCACCCGGGTTGGCGGCCGGCCCGGCAACAGAGCACTTGGGAGGTGCCGGGCCAGCCTTCCTCAGCTGGTTGTGAGCGACCGCTGAGGCGTATCGGCCCGGTGACCGTCGGTCGTGACGACGGTCACCGGGCACGAATCTCCAAACTCCCTTGGAGTCGTCGATGCAGGTGCCGGGGCCGGAACCGCAGCGACTGTCCACATTGTAGGATAGCCTTAACGATGGCTCAGTGGCGGGGTCCCGGTCTCGCGCTGGTCGCTTCGCGGCCGGGGTGGCGGGTGTGTCCGTCAGGCCGGCCGCTAGGGAGGCGGAGGGTCGTGTACCCGGAGATTGCCCCCGATGAACGTGAGCATTAGCCCAAGGCCATGAAGTTAGGGCTCGCCCAGGATGTCGATGCTGATGGTCGCTTTGTAGGTGCGGCGGTCGACGCGCAGGCTCTTGTACGCGTAGCGGGACAGGGGGCGTTTGACTGCGCGTGGGCTGAGGCGTAGGCGGCGTGGGGGCAGGAGCCGGTCGAGGACGGCGCGGCCGATGGCGCCGACGAGATCGATGACGGTGCCGGCGAGGACGCCCGCGGCCTGGATGACCTGGTCCCGGGCGGTTTGGAAGGCGATGCTGAAGCTGGCCCGGTCGGGGTCGGCGCCGGCAACGGTGGTGGTGGCGTCGGTGATGGCGATCCTGATCACCTGGTAGACGGTCAGCAGGGCGTAGACCTCTTGGGCGATGCCGGGCGGGGTGCGGGCGCGCAGGACGCGGCGGCCGAGCATGGTCTTCTTGATCGCGAAGTACGCCGATTCGATCTCCCAGCGCTCGTGGTAGAGCTTGACCAGGTCGAACGCGGGATGGCGGCGGTGGTCGAGCAGGGTGGTGGCCAGCCGGTAGACGCCGGTGCGTCGCCCGGCCGCGGTGTCGATGGTTATCTCGCATTCGATGATGCGCACGGCGACCCGGCCGAGCGTGGACAGGAATGACCCGTCGGGCAGGCGGCGCAGCACCGGCGGCTTGCGTAGGGCCGACAGCCGGGCCAGGAAAGCCGCGCCCGTGTCGGCGACGGCCTCCAGCAGCGGGTTGCCGGACAGGCCGCGGTCCAGCAGCACGATCATGCCGGTGTGCAGTGAGCGGGTCAGCCGCTTGGCGTGAGTGCTCTCACCGCGGGTGCCGGGGCCGAAGACCGCGTCGATGATCGCCCGGGTGCCGCAGGCGACCAGGGCGACCAGCAGGATCTGCGGGTAGCCGGACGCGGCGGTGTACTGGTTGGAGCCCTTGCCCAGGTGGGCGCGGGTGGCGGGGGCGTCGGGCACGTCCAGGCACGTGCCGTCGATCGCGACGACCAGCAGACCGGCCCAGCGGGCGCCGGCGGTGCGTATCGCGCTGGCCGGGCCGCGCAGCAGGTCGAACAGGGCTCGTAGCGGGCGTACTCCGAGCCGGCACCGGGCGTGCCACAGCGCCGTGGCGGTGATCTTCGGTATCGGCAGACTGCCCAGCGCGCTGGTGAGTTTGGACCAGACGGCCAGGTAGCCGCACTCCTGGAACAGAGCGGCAGCCAGCAGCAGGTAGACCACCACCCGCGCAGGCAGCTTCCGCAGCCGCTGCTGGACCGCGCCGCACTCGGCGAGGACCTCGTCGACCATCTCGAACGGCACGACCTGCGTCAACTCGCCCAGATAGCCCGGGGCGAAGACACCTTCTGCTACCGCGATCTCGCGGGTGATGACACACTGACCGGACAGCGGAGCTCCCTCGGTAGGCGGTTGTCTTGGCGGACAAGCCGCATTTCTACCGGGAGCTCCGCTTCCTGCGTACGGCGGCCGGCCCGATCGAGGCAGTTGCCTACCAGCCGCACAGCCCTAACTTCATGGCCTTGAGCATTAGCCCGAGCGCCGTGACCAGGTGTTCTTGCTCGTCCGGCTCGATGCTCAGGTGGCCGCAGCAGCCGAGGTACGCCAGTGCGGCCTCGGTCATCTCGGGCTGCTCGACTGTGCGGGCGTACACGAGCGCGTTGACGCCTGTCGCGGCGGCACGTAGCTCCTGCGCGACGTCCGGCCCGAGCTGCGCGAGTTCGCCGAAGGCCGGAAGGACCAAGGGACCTGCCTGGTTGAACACGATCAGATGGTTGATGATCTCCGCGCAGGCGAGCATGCTCACGCGAGCTCGTCCGTTCCGTGGCCACGAGCGCGGCGACCCGCTTGGTCAGGTCAACGGCGTCGGCCATGCTGTTGGGTCCGGCCATGCGCTCGGCGAGGTCGAGCAGCTCGCTGGGAAAAGCCACTGCGGCGTGCTCGTCTTTGGGTGCTCCCGACAGCCCCTGTGCTGGCGGAACAGCCTGTATTCCGCGCGGGGCCTATTACCCAGCGACCTGAGCGTCTACACCCTCGCCCGAGCGCCGGTTGCGGCCGGTCCGGTGATGGCTCGGTTACCGGACCGCCTCAGCCTGCGCCCAACGCAGACTGAGGTCGCCTGTCCACCTGCAGCGGCGTGCCAGACGGCGGTGGGCAGGCTACTCCGAACCCCTTCGAAGTGGCTGCCGCGGCGACCGTGGGGGTAAACCGGGCGAACCACGCAGATCATACCAAGCTACTGAAAGCCGGTTAACGTGGGAAGTCCGACTTGCCGCTGGTGGCTGGCCCGGCGACGGCACGGGAGCGTCGCCGGGCCAGCCGCCTCAGCGCGACTTGTGAGTGACCGCTGAGGCTGCCACCCGGCAGCGGCTGTGACCTCGTCTCGCCGGGCAGCCGCTCTCCCAGACATCCCCTGGAGAGCTGTCGACGCAGGCGGAGGAACCGGAACCATGTCGACTGTCCACATTGTAGATCCACCTTAACGATACCTAAGCATCGGGGGCTCCCGTTCGCGCCAGCCGCTTCCACACCTTCCGGGCGACGCTGCCCTGGCAGACGCCGTCCCTGGCTGGGGACATCAAAAGGTAACGGTCGGCAGGCGGGACACCGCGTTCGGCTGCCTGTTCGGGGTGATCGTGTCATGCGGCGTCGTACAGCAGCCAGCTGTGGTGGCCGTCGTGGTGTTTGGGTAGTTGGCAGGTGTCGTAGTCGGGGTTTGTGGCGCGCCAGGCGGGGCACAGCGGCAGGATGGCCCAGCGGCGGGTGTCGGTGTCCCGCAGCAGCCACCAGGCGTCCGATTCGGTGGCGTGCGGTTCGTCGTGGTAGACGATCGCCGCCGCGTGCGGCCCGGCGTGCGCCTGCTGCAGGACGCACATCTGCGGCCTCGGTCGACGCCACGGTGCCGAGCCGGTACGGGACGCGAACTGCGCCTCGGCAGGCGTCAGCAGGGCGGGCTGCCCGCAGCGGGAGGCCAGTCTCGGCCCACCGAACATCACTCGACCTCCTTCCGGCCGCCGCGGGCTGGCAACCGTTTCTCGGTCACCAGGTGCCTGCCGCAGCGCAGGGCCCACCGGGGCGGTGCCGCCGTGCGACCGAGGGGTGATCGCGTGCGGCACCGCCCGCCGGCCTCCCGACCAGGAGCTCGGGGACACCTGGCGCCGTCTCCCACACCCTGTGCGGCGCCAGGCCGAAGCGAACACGTCCCCGGAGGGTTGCGTATTCATACCGGCAGCTCACGCCCCCGCCAACAGCGAGAAAGGGCGCAGCGGCCAAGATCACCTGTTCGGACGAAGGGTATTTCGCCCAAGCGGCCTACGTGGGACCACGAACGGCAGCGGCTACCGGAGCCGGATGTCTAGGGTCGCCACTCGGCCTGCGGGTCTTGCCGCCGGGGGCAGGCAGCGGCGGAGCGGCCGGTTACAGTCATGGGGCGGTGCTTGCGGGAGTGGGCCCGGTGGAGCATGGGGTAATCGGCAGCCCGGCTGACTTTGGCTCAGTTCGTCCAGGTTCGAGTCCTGGTGCTCCAGCAGCAGCTCGTTCGGCCTATGCGCTCCCGCGGCGTCGGATCCGCTCCGGCAGCCGGCATCGTTTCCGCTGTTTTCGTCGGATGCGGCGGCCTGCTGCGCCCTGTGCGGGCGCCATGCCGATCGCGTTGCCGGCATCGGCGGCTGGAGGGCGGCGATAGGCTGGCTGGTGCCGCAGCGCGGGGTGGAGGTGCCGACCGTGGACAGGGCTGTGGTCCTGGAGGACGCCCGTGCAGGACTGTTGCAGGAGCTGATCGAAGACCGTGGGCAGGCCATCCGTCCGGTCTTCCAGCCGATCGTCGCGCTGCGCACCGGGACGACCGTCGCGTACGAGGCCCTCGCCCGTGGACCGGCCGGGACCGCGCTCGCGATGCCCGAGGCGATGTTCGGCTACGCGGCGTGCGTGCACCGCGCCCAGGAGCTCGACTGGGCCTGCCGGGCGGCGGCGTGCCGCCACGCGCTGAGTGCACGCCTGCCCCGCCGGGTGCCGTTGTTCGTCAACGCCGAACCGTCCAGCGCGCGGATCCGGCCACCACCGCAGCTGCTCCCGGAGCTGGAGGCCGCCGCACGGCGGCTGAGCATTGTCGTCGAGCTGACCGAACGGTCCCTGACTGGCGACACGGCGGCGGTGCTGGAAGCGGCCGAGGCCGTGCGCCGTCGCGGCATGCTCATCGCCTTGGACGACGTCGGCGCGGACCCGGCCGGCTTGGAGATGATGCGGCTGCTGCACCCCGAAATCATCAAGATCGACCGTAGTGTCGTGCACGGCTGCGGCACCCCCGCCGCGCGTGCGGTCGTCGCGGCCGTGCGCGCGCAGGCGTGCCGCAGCGGCGCGGTGATCGTCGCCGAGGGCATCGAGACAGCCTGCCACCTGAAGGTCGCGCGCTGGATCGGTGCGTCGCTGGGCCAGGGCTGGCTGCTCGGCCGGCCGGGCCCCCTACCTGCGCGGTTTGCGCAACGCGATCCCGTCTTCGACATCGAGCCAGCGGACCCGGCCGTGGCCTGCGGTGCCGACACCCCGGCAGGGTGAACTATCTGCTGGTGGGGTGCCCGCGGGCGTGCCGCTGCCATGACGGGCTGGCAAAACCCAGGTCCGTGACGGGCCGTTGGCGGCGTTGACGCCCACGCGGGAACGTCTCGGTCACGCGACGGGTGTGGCTGGCTGTGGTCCGGTGTCGAGTAGCCAGCTGTGCTGGCCGTGGTGACCGGCGGGCAGCTGGCAGGCGTCCTGGTCGGGGTGGGCGGTGCGGTGGGCGAGGCAGCGGGTGGCCTTGGCCCAGTGGTGGCCGGTGGCGTCCCAGTACAGCCACCAGGGGGAATCGCCCTGGCGTTCGTGTTGGGCGATCAGGGCGGTGTGAGGGCCGGCGTGGCCCTGTTGCAGTGCGCATGGCTGCCGGTCCGGGCGCCGCCACGGGGTGGAGGTGATGCAGAAGAAGAACTCCAGCTCCGTATACGCCAGCCACGTCGACTCGCCACAACGCGCAGCCGGTTCCGGCGCGTCGAACATCACCTGATCATGCTATTGCCCGCAGCGGCGGGCCGGGTCACGTTCGGCCGCTGCCGGCTTTCCCGCCCGAGCAGCACCGGCCAGTAGCGTCCGGGGTCGAACCGGTCGACAGCCCCGTCGGCCCGGAGTCGGCAGCGACCGCCGCACGCGTTGCCGTGCGCGGACAGCTCGACGTGTCCGCAGCGCGAAGTGCAGCGTCGCACAGGCTGCCAGCCGGAGTGGGCGGTGGGCCCCCGGACAAGACGGGGAGGCAGTGGGCTGGTCGGGTGCGTACAGTATGTGCACCCTGCGGCCGGGCAGCCGTGGGCCGCAGCAGCAGCACGGGTTAGCTGATCATGGAGTTGAGGACAGGTGAACGAACGCAGCGCTGCAGGCACGCGACGGCAGCCGGGGCGGCCGATGACGAAGGCTGACAAGCGTGCCGCGGCGAAGGCCGCCAAGGCGGCCGCGGCGCGGGCCGCGGCACGCCGACGGCGCCTGCGCGCGTTGGCCGGCGTGGTGGCGGCGCTGGCCGTCGCCGGGGCGGTGGTGTGGGCGATGCTCGGCCGGTCAGACGACCCGGTCTCGCCGCCCGCGGCGGACGCCGCGGTGACGCCGACGGCGAGCACCGCCACGGCGACCAAGGCCGTGTTCCCGTCCCTGCCGCCCGGCGCCGACCCCGCGCTGGGCACGAAACCGGCGGCCGCCGCCGGCACCGGAACCCTCGCGAAGCTTGAGGTCAAGACCCTGATCCAGGGCAGCGGCCCGGCCGCGAAGGCCGGTGACACCATCACAGTGAACTACGTCGGAGTGCAGTATCAGACCGGCAAGGAGTTCGACGCGTCCTGGAAGCGCTCGCAGCCGTTCGAGTTCACCCTCGGCGCGGGCAACGTGATCAAGGGCTGGGACCAGGGACTGGCCGGGGTCAAGGTCGGCAGCCGCGTGCAACTGGACATCCCCGCCGCCCTGGCCTATGGCGACAACCCGGCCGGTGGGCAGCCCGCCGGGCCACTGCGGTTCATCGTCGACGTCCTGGCCGTGCGATAACCCTGCCGGGCTCAGTCCACAGATCGGGCCGCGCGCTTGCCAGATGCGCCGCCGGGTGCGGCTGCGCCTTGCTCGGCTGTGGCCTTCCTGCGGCGCGGGCCGCCGCGCTTGCGCAGCTGCACTCCGGCCTCGGCCAGCACCCGGTGGACGAACCCGTACGAGCGGCCGGTCGCCGCTGCCAGAGCGCGGATGCTCTCCCCGGCCGTGTACCGGCGGACCAGGTCCGCCCCGAGCGCGACGCGCTCGTCCCCGACGATCCTGCGGCGCTTGCCAACCGCCGCGGGCGTGCTGTTGTCAACCATTGAACCCCTCACCGTTGAAGATCATCCCATGGGCGATCGGGCGATCGCGGAGCGATCACCCACGGGAGGATCTTCTCGCGGGGGCGAGAAGCCTGCCAGTAGACGACCGCGGCGAGTCGCCCGCGCCCGGTCGGCGACCGCAGCAGCCCGATCAGTCGACCGTAGCCAGATCAGTGAGGTCCGGTCCGCACGCTTCAACCGCATGGCGAGAGATCCGCCATCGTGCAAGACTCGAAAGGAATGTCACCGGCGGGCCGCGACGGACCGGGAGGTGCGCGGTGACGGTCTATGAGTACGTCTGCGTGGAGTGCGGCAGGTTCGACGTCCGAGCCCCGATCGGCTCCGCTCCGGCACGGGTGAGCTGCCCGGTCTGCGCGGCAGGCGCCCGGCGGGCCTTTACGGCTCCGATGCTGGGACGGATCTCGAAGCGCACCGCCGCGCTCGTGGAGCGGCAGGAGCAGAGCGCCGACGCCCCGGTGGTGACGACGCACGTGCCACCGCGGGCCGACCGCCCGCCGACGCCGCCCCATCCGGCTCTGGCCGGGCTGCCCAGACCCTGAGTCTGGACGCGGCGGGGGCCTACCCGTCCGCCTGAGGACCCTGTGACCACTCCGCGCCATCAGGAGGTGTGTCGCTCATGGGAGCCGTGGGCCTGTTCTACGTCGGTGCCGTCCTGTTCCTCAACGGCCTGATGATCCTGGGGAAGGTCGACGCGAAGGCGGCTGCCGTCTTCAACCTGTTCGTCGGCACGCTCCAGGTCATCACCCCGACCTATCTGATCTTCACCTCGGGCGGTGACCCGAACACGATCCTGGGCGCCTCGGGCATCTACCTGTTCGGGTTCACCTACCTGTATGTAGGAATCACCCTGCTCGCCGGCCTGGACAGCACCGGCGTCGGCTGGTTCTCCCTATTCGTCGCCGCGGCGGCGCTGGGGTACTCGTTCGTCAACTTCCGCCTCTTCGGCGACGCGCCGTTCGGGGTCATCTGGCTCTACTGGTCCTTCCTGTGGTTGCTGTTCTTCCTGCTGCTGGGCCTGAAATGGGAGGGCCTGACCGCCTACACCGGCTGGGTGACCACGATCGAGGGCATCGTCACGGCGGCGATCCCGGCCTTCTTGATCATGTCCGGGTACTGGCGGAACCCGACCGCGACCGCGATCACCCTGGCCGTGGTGGGCGTGGTGATGGCCGTAGGCCTGTGGCCGCTGACGCACCCGCGCCCGCATCTGGCCGGGACGCGCCCCGGTGGTCCCGTGGCCAGGCATCCGTGACCAGGGCGGCCACTGCCGACATACCGTGGCCGTCCTTGCTTGTAGATCTTGAGAGGGGTGACTCTGATGCCTGAAGTGGTGTTCAGCGTCGACCAGAGCAAGTCAATGCGTGACCAGGCCGTGCCTGGTCACAACCGGTGGCACCCGGACATTCCGGTGGCCGCAATGGTCCGCCCCGGTGACGAGTTCCGTATCGAGTGCCGGGAGTGGACCGACGCCCAGCTCGGCAACAACGACTCCGCCAACGACGTGCGCGATGTCGATCTCACCCACGCCCACATGCTCAG
>NZ_JBFAOU010000111.1:0-25969 GCF_040675365.1 Catellatospora sp. NPDC049609
CTCCGCCACCTTGCCTCCAACGTCGGATCGGATGTCGGGCTACATCCAATCCCGACAGCCATCAACCCGGCGAACCTTTCCGGTCAGAGCACTAGGGTCAGCGCCCGGAACACGAGCATGCCGGCCAGCGTCACGATGAACGCCGGGATGCCGAAGTACGCCACCCAGTAGCCCTGCCAGGCGCCGATGAGACCGCCGCAGATCAGGGTGATCACGATCGCCAGCGGCCACGGCACGTCGTAGTCGACCATGAGCACGGCCGAGATCGCGCCGGTGACGGCGAGCACCGAGCCGGCCGACAGGTCGATGTGCCCGGCGATGATGATCAGGATCATGCCGATGGCGAGGATGAGGATGTAGGAGTTCTGCACCACCAGGTTGGAGATGTTCTGCGGTGCCAGCAGCGCCCCGTCGGTCCAGACCGCGAACAGCGCGATGATGAGGGCGAACGCGATGTAGATGCCGTTCTGGCGCAGGTTCGCCGTCAGCAGCCGGCCACCGGACCGGTCCGGCGCCGCGGCCACCGTCTCGCTCGCGGTGGCCTGCTTCACGACCCCGCTCGGGCCGACACTGGTCATGCTGTTACTGCTCCTTCACCTTGGTCATGTACTGCATGAGGCGTTCGGGGGTCGCTTCGTCGCGGGTGACCTGGCCGGTGATCCGGCCGGCGGACATGGCGTAGATGCGGTCGCAGACGCCGAGCAGCTCGGGCAGCTCCGAGGAGATGATCAGCACGGCTTTGCCCTGGTCGGCCATGTGGTTGATGATCGTGTAGATCTCGTACTTGGCGCCCACGTCGATGCCGCGGGTCGGTTCGTCGAGGATGAGCACGTCGGCGTCGGTGAACAGCCACTTGGACAGCACGACCTTCTGCTGGTTGCCGCCGCTGAGCTTGCCGGTAACCGCGGAGACGTTCGGCGCCTTGATGTTCATGCCGGCCCGGTAGCCGTCGGCGACGCGGTACTCCTCGTTGTCGTGGATCCAGCCGCGGGTGGCGAGCTTGCTCAGCGCGGCGGCCGAGATGTTGCGCTTGATGTCGTCGATCAGGTTGAGGCCGTAGCGCTTGCGGTCCTCGGTGGCGTACGCGATGCCGTGCGCGATGGCGTCACCGACGCTGCGCAGGGTGATCTCGCGGCCGTGCTTGTAGATCCGGCCGGAGATCCCGATGCCGTAGCTGCGGCCGAACACGCTCATCGCGAGCTCGGTGCGCCCGGCGCCCATCAGCCCGGCCAGCCCGACGATCTCCCCGCGGCGCAGGGTGAGGTTCGCCCCCTGGACCACCACCCGGCCGTGCTGGGTGGGGCTGTGCACGGTCCAGTCCTCGACGCGCAGCACCTCCTCGCCGATGTTCGGCTCGTGCTCGGGGAAGCGGTGCTCCAGGTCACGGCCGACCATGCCGGCGATGATGCGGTCCTCGGTGACGGCGTCGGCGCGCATGTCGAGGGTCTCGATGGTGCGGCCGTCGCGCAGGATCGTGGTGGTGTCGGCGACGGCCTCGATCTCGTTCAGCTTGTGCGAGATGATCACGCAGGTGATGCCCTGGTCACGCAGGCCGCGCAGCAGGTCGAGCAGGTGGGCGGAGTCCTCGTCGTTGAGCGCGGCGGTCGGCTCGTCGAGGATGAGCAGCCGCACCCGCTTGGACAGGGCCTTGGCGATCTCGACGAGCTGCTGCTTGCCGACGCCGATGTCCATCGCCAGGGTGGCCGGGTTCTCCCGCAGGCCGACGCGGGCCAGCAGCTCGGCGGCCTCGGCGTGGGTGCGGTTCCAGTTCACGACGCCGCGCGGGGCGCGTTCGTTGCCGAGGAAGATGTTCTCCGCGATCGACAGGTTCGGGCACAGCGCCAGCTCCTGGTGGATGATCACGATGCCGAGGCGCTCGCTGTCGCGGATGTCGGAGAACCGGCACGGGTGGCCGTCGAGGAGGATCTCACCGGTGTAGGAGCCGTGCGGGTACACGCCGGACAGGACCTTCATCAGCGTGGACTTGCCGGCGCCGTTCTCGCCGCAGATCGCGTGGATCTCCCCGCGGCGGACCGTGAGGTTGACGTCCTTGAGCGCGGTCACGCCGGGGAACGTCTTGGTGATGTCACGCATCTGCAGTGTCACGTCGGTCAAGGTCTGCCTCCTGCGGATAGCGGCGCCCGGCCGGCGGGAGGGTGAGCCGGCCGGGCGCCTGCGCGACTACTTGAGCTGGGCTTCGGTGTAGTAACCGGTGTCGATGAGGGTCGCCTTGTAGTTGTCCTTGTAGACGACGATCGGCTCCAGCAGGAACGACGGCACGACCTTGTTGCCGTTGTCGTAGTCCTTGGTGTTGTTCACCTCGGGCTTGCCGCCCTTGAGCACCGCGTCGGCCATCTTCACGGTGACCTTGGCCAGCTCGCGGGTGTCCTTGTAGATGGTGGCGTACTGCTCACCCGCGATGATCGACTTGACCGAGGCGACCTCGGCGTCCTGGCCGGTCACGATCGGGTACGGCTGGCCGGCGGTGCCGTAGCCGTTGCTCTTGAGCGCCGACAGGATGCCGATGGACAGGCCGTCGTAGGGCGACAGCACGCCGTGCACCTTCTGCCCGGTGGCGTAGGTCTTGGTGAGCAGGTCCTCCATGCGCTTCTGCGCGGTGGCCGGGTCCCAGCGCAGGATCGCGACGGTCTTGAAGTCGGTCTGGCCGCTCTTGACCACCAGGGTGCCCTTGTCGATGTACGGCTTGAGCGTGTCCATCGCGCCGTTGAAGAAGAACGTCGCGTTGTTGTCGTCGGGCGAGCCGGCGAACAGCTCGATGTTGAACGGCCCCTTGGCCGTGCCGTCGGTGCCGTCGGGCTTCTTCAGCCCGAGGCCGACCAGCAGCGAGGTCGCCTGCTGCACGCCCACCTTGTAGTTGTCGAAGGTCGCGTAGTAGTCGACGTTCGGCGAGTTGCGGATCAGGCGGTCGTACGCGATCACCGGGATCTTGTTGTCGGCCGCCTGCTGCAGCTGCGTCGTGATCGCCGTGCCGTCGATCGACGCGATGATCAGCAGCTTGGCGCCCTTGGTGATCTGGTTCTCGATCTGGTTCACCTGGGTCGGGATGTCGTTCTCGGCATACTGCAGGTCCACCTTGTAGCCCAGTGCCTCCAGCTGCGCCTTGACGTTGTCGCCGTCGTGGATCCACCGCTCGGACGACTTGGTCGGCATCGTCACGCCGACCAGCACGCCGTCCGTCCCGCCGGACTGGTTCTGCTCGCCCGTCTTGGTGGACGAGCCACAGGCCGCGAGGCTTGCGGTCACGACGAGGCCGACCACGGCCGTCGCCAGTCTTGCGATCTTCATGTCACTCCTTCTCGGCAGATGCAGCCCGGGGTGGCCGGGCTGCCTGTTAGCGCTCACACAATTGGTCAGCAACAGAACAGCTACAGTCGCGACAGGATTGTTAACGCTCACATACTTGCGCCCGCGATATTGATGGTCAAGAGGGTTCGGTAACGGTTGAGTCACACAGTTGATCTTTTCGAAACCTTTTCCCGCCCCCACCAGCCAGGGCTCGCTCCCCTCAGCGGCGCAACGTTTTCCACGCGCAGGCGCAACCCTCCGGCAGCCGGCGGGCAGCAGCGCCCGGGTCGCCCAAGTCGCCGGATACGCCTACCGGCGGGCGCGCCTCAACCGCAGGAACACCAGCACCAGGCAGGTCGCGACGGTGACCGCGACGGCCGTAGCCACCCATTCGTCGTAGATGCGCCACCACGGAAGGACCGGCTCCGCGGTCAGCTGCACCGCGGCCGCGCAGGCCAGCCTTGCCCAGTCGTCGCCCGACCGGACCAGGAACAGGTGGTAGCGGCGCCCCTCGCGCAACGGCGACAGGCACGGGTTGCCGACGCCGTCACGGACCGCGATCGACCCGGCCACCCGTCCCTTGACGACCTCTTCCACCTGCACGGTCGCCAGCTCGGCGAACACCGAGTCGCGGTCGCTGACCACCCCGACCAGCACCAGGTCGGCCCGCTGGAGCTTCTCCGCATCGGACAGGTCGCGGCACGGGGTGCACGCGCCCACCGGCGCCGCGAGCAGCAGCAGTCCCAGCACACCGAGCACCACCGGCGGCAGTCGTCGCATGGCGTTCGGACGCCGGGCGGTCCGACCCGGTTCCCTCAGCTGAAAGCCATACGTGTCAACGGTTTCCAGGGACAGGGGTGGCCTCCCGGCGACGAGACGACCATACTTATCGATGTGCATGAATCATCGCCGGACCGCCCCGGCTCGCTGCCCCTGTCGCGCCGTCATCTGCTGCGCACGGGCACTCTCGGCGGCCTCGGCATCGCGCTGGCGGGCAGCGTCCAGGCGGTCGCCGGACCCGCGTACGCGCGCTCCTCAGGCCCCGGCTACGGCCCGCTGGTGCCGGATCCCGCCGGGCTGCTCGCCCTGCCGGAGGGCTTCTCCTACCGGATCGTGGCCGAGTCCGGCCGGACCGTGCTGGCATCGGGCGAGGTCACCCCGAGCGACCCCGACGGCACCGCGTGCTTCCCCGCCCGCCACGGCTTCACCCTGGTCAACAACCACGAGATCGACGGCGGCGAGCCCTACGGCGTGCCGCCGCTCAAGGGCCTGACCTTCGACCCGGGCGCGCTCGGCGGCACCACCACCATCGACGTCGACCGCCACGGCCGCCGGCTGCGCGAGTACGTGAGCCTGGCCGGCACCCACAACAACTGCGCGGGCGGCGTCACGCCCTGGGGCACCTGGCTGACCTGCGAGGAGACCGAGCAGCGGGCCGAGGGCCCGTTCCAGCAGGACCACGGCTGGGTGTTCGAGGTCGACCCGTTCGACGCGGCCGCCAACGCGGACCCGGTGCCGCTGCGCTTCCTCGGCCGCTACGCGCACGAGGCCGTCGCCGTCGACCCGCAGACGGGCCGGATCTACCTGACCGAGGACGCCCGCACCCCCAACGGGCTCTTCTTACGCTGGCTGCCGCCGCGCGGCCACCGGGGCGGCAGGGGCGCGCTGCGCCGGCTGGCGCTGGGCAAGGGCGGCGACACCGCGGGCCGCCTGCAGGCGCTGCGCGCCACGCGGGACGGGGTGCCCGTCGGCGATCTGTCCGAGGCGACGACGCCCGGCACGACGTACGTGGCGACCTGGGTGGATGTGCCCGACCGGCTCGCGGTCGGCACCTCGGTGCGCAGGCAGTTCTCCGGCGACGAGGTCACCCGGGCGCACAAGCTGGAGGGCCAGTGGTGGGGTGACGGCGGCGCCTACTTCGTGTCCAGCTACGCCCGCCTCGACGACGGCGCCCTCGCCGAGCACGACGGCCAGGTCTGGTTCCACGACCCCCGGCGCGGGACCATCGAGCTCAAGACCGTCTTCGGGGTGAACCCGGACCCGAAGAGCGGCTACGACGGGCCGGACAACATCACCGTGTCGCCCTACGGCGGTGTCATCCTCGCCGAGGACGGTGCTGGCCTGTCGCACCTGGTCGGGGTCACCGACGACGGCGATATTTATCCGCTGGGCCGCAACGAGACGGGCGAGGGCGAGTTCGCCGGACCGACCTTCAGTCAGGACGGCCGCATCCTGTTCGCGGCCATCCAGTCACCGGGCCTGGTCCTCGCGATCACCGGCCCCTGGCGGCGCCACCGGTGAGCCCCCGGCAGGCCGGTCGGCGCGAGCGGCGTCGAAGCGGTCGGCCAGGGTGCAGAAGTCGTCGCCCCAGCCGCTGGACAGCGCCACCTCCTGGATCGGGCCGGTCGGGGCGAAGAGCACCGCCAGCGCGAACGGCACCGCCCCGTCGTCGCGTACCCGCCGGGTCAGGTCGTCGAACTCCGCCAGGGCCGCCGCGGTGTCCTGGAACGACGACCAACCGAAGTCGTTGCCGGGACGGGCCAGCAGCACACGGACCTCGCCGAGCACGGCGGTCAGCGCGTCGATGTCGATGCTCACGCGTCGATGATGCGGCCCGCGCGCCACCCGGCAGGCCGTGCGCGGCCCTCATGTCCGACCGCCCCGCCCGTGACCGTCGCACCGACCGGCGGCGACCTGTCCGTCAGGTCTGTCGACGTCAACAGGCACGGACGACGAGGAGGCCGCGATGGCGGCAGAGCAGCACGGGGACGGCGAGACCCCTGGCGTGGCAGGCACCGCGGGTGCAGGGACGCCGCACACCGGCCCCGCCTACGCGGCACCGGGCCAGCCGTACGTGCAGACGCTGACCAACCAGCGGTTCGCGGCGCGGCTGATCGACGGCGGCATCCTGATCGGGGTGCTGCTGGTGTTCCGGCTGTGCAGCCTGGCCGTCGAGAACACCTCGCTCGCGGGGCTCGGGACGGTGCTGGCTTTGGCCGCCCTCGCCGTCCTGTTCGGATACGACATCTTCATGATCGGGCAGTACGGGCAGACCGTCGGCAAGCGGGTCATGAAGCTGCGGGTGGTCCACACCTCGGGCCGCCCGGCCGGCTGGGGCGCGGCGTTCGCCCGCGGCTTCGTGCCGTCCATCGCCGGCTGCCTGAGCTGCGGACTCGGCAGCACCCTGTGCTACCTTTCCCCGCTGTTCGACAGCAGCCCCGCCAAGCGCGGCTGGTACGACCAGATCGCCTCGACGGTGGTCGTGCGGGCGGAGTGACCAGCACCGTCCGGGCGATGCGCGTGGTCGCGCAGACCACGCGCATCGGCCGGGCCGCCGGCCCGGTCAGGCCGCCGCGGCCGCGGACCAGTCCTCGGCGAGCCCGTCGAGCCGGCCCATGAAACCGGTCGCCCACCGGTTCACGTCGTGGCGGCGCAGGTACGCCCGCATCGGCTCCATCCTGCGCCGCTGCTCCTCGGCGTCGGCGTCCACCGCGTCGGTGACCGCGTCCTTGAGACCGTCGAGGTCGTGCGGGTTGACCAGCCACGCCTCCTCCAGCTCGGCGGCCGCACCGGCGAACTCGCTGAGCACCAGCGCACCGGTGTGGTCGGTGCGGGTCGCGACGTACTCCTTGGCGACCAGGTTCATGCCGTCGCGCAGCGGCGTCACCGCCATCACGTCGGCGGCCAGGTACAGCGCCGCCAGCTCCGCCCGGTCGTAGGAGCGGTGCAGGTAGTGCACGCACAGCCGCCCGATGCCTGAGTGGTCGCCGTTGATCCGGCTGACCGCGCGCTCCACCCGCTCGCGCAGCGCCTGGTACTGGTCGATGCGCTGCCGGGTCGGCACCGCCACCTGCACCATCACGGTCTCGGCCGGGTCCAGCCGCCCCTCGGCGAGCAGCTCCTCGTACGCCGACAGCCGCCGCTCGATGCCCTTGGTGTAGTCCAGGCGGTCCACCGCGAGGATGACGGTGCGCGGGTCGCCCAGCTCCCGGCGGATCTGGGCGGCGCGGGCCCGCACGGCGGGGTCGAGGGCGAGCCGCTGCTGGTCGGCGACGTCGATCGAGATCGGGAAGGTGTCGGCGACGACCTCGCGGCCCTCGTGCCAGATCTTGCCGTCGGTGACCTTCGCGTCGAGCAGGTGCTCGGCGAGGCTGTGGAAGTTGCGGGTCGCCGAGGGGTGCTGGAAGCCGACGAGGTCGGCGCCGAGCAGCCCGCGCAGGATCTCCTCGCGCATCGGCAGCTGGCAGAACAGCTCGACCGGCGGGAACGGGATGTGCAGGAAGAACCCGATACGCAGGTCGGGGCGCAGCTCGCGCAGCATGCCCGGGACCAGTTGCAGGTGGTAGTCGTGCACCCAGACCAGCGCGCCCGGCGCGGCCACCCGAGCCGCCGCCTCGGCGAAGCGCCGGTTGACCTTGCGGTAGCCGTCCTGCCAGGCCCGGTCGAAGACCGGCTGCTCGACGGCGTCGTGGTAGAGCGGCCAGATGGTGGCGTTGGACTGACCCTCGTAGTACCCGTCGACGTCGTCACCGGTCAGCGCGATCGGGTGCAGGTGGATGCCGTCGTGGACGAACGGCGTGGGCGCGGGCCCCGGCCGGCCGTGCCAGCCGATCCAGGCCCCGGCGCGGCTCTTCATGATGGGGTGCAGCGCGGTGACGAGCCCGCCGGGGCTGCGCCGCCAGCATGGTCGGCCGTCGGCGTCGGTGTCGTGGTCGACGGGCAGCCGGTTGGCGAGCACGACCAGGTCGTAACGGTTGCTCGCGGCCTGCCGAAGGGTGCGGGCGGGGTGGGGGGTGATGGCCATGTGTCCTCCGCGGGGGTGCCTGCCGTGGCTGGTGCCGGCGCTGGGCCTGCACGCTGGCCATACCCCTGCGGATACGCGCCGGTAACCCCTACCGCGCAGAGTTATTGATCACACCGCCACCGCTGTGGGTTCAGGCCGCGTCGGCCGTGCGGGGTGTGCCGCGCCGGGGCGGCCAGGGGATGATCGGCGAGGTGACCGCCCGGTAGTCGGCGTACTCCGGGTAGCGGGAGACGGTGATGCTCTCGGTGAAGATCGTCGAGCCGACGAACAGCGCGGTGAGCAGCACCGGGCCGACGACCGTCCACTGCAGCACCGAACCGGCGGCGGCGGCCCCGAACCCGAACACCACCCACCACTGCGCCTGCTCGAAGAAGTAGTTGGGATGGCGCGAGAACCGGAACAGCCCGGTGCGCGCGAACCGCGACTCCGGCTGCCGTCCCTCGCTGATCGCCGCGTGCTTGCGCCGGTGGAAGTCCCACTGCTGCTGGTCGGCGACGGTCTCCCCCACGAGCAGCCCCAGGAAGAGCACCGCGAGCACGGCGTCGACCGCACCGAACGCGCCCGGGTGGGTCAGCGCCGTGTGCGCCGGCAGGCTGATCAGCAGCAGGATGATGTTCTGGTACACCGTGATGAACAGCAGGTTGAACAGCTGGAACTGCCAGCGGGGCAGCCTGGCGCGCAGGATCGGCCAGCGGTAGTCCTCGCCGCCGGGCGCGTAGCCGCCGCGGCGGGCGAAGTTGAACGTCAGCCGGGCGCCCCACAGCAGCACCAGCACCGCCAGCACGTTCAGCCGGGTGTCGGCGAAGTCGGCCGCGGCGGCGAAGACGCCGACGTACACCACGGGGATGATCGACCAGATCCGGTCCACCCACGAGTGCTCGTTGGTGACCAGCGAGGCGAGCCAGGTAGCGGCGCAGGCACCCGCGCAGATCCACAGGCAGACCGTCAGAGCGTCCATGATCCGGCACTGTAGCGGCGCCGGTTCGGCGTGGATAGCGGCCGAGACGCCACTCGTGCCGGGTGCCGGCCCGCCGTACACAAAAGGCAACCAGCCTTATACGCCGAGCCGGGCACGGCAATGGCGCGGCCTTCGCCCCGGCGACCGTAGCGCATTGGCTGACCTGCCTGCCCGGTTGACATGCGGTGGCGGATCCTCTTGTCTGGCTGCCGGACGACACGGCGCCGACACCGGGCGCGCAGAGGGGACCGCGATGGGACTGCAGGCGCCGCTGTGGCGGGCCGTCACCGTGTTCCGGGTCGCCGCGCTGGTGTACGCCACCGTCCTGATGCTGGCCGGGTTCCGCGACTTCACCCGCCCCTGGCTGGGCTGGGCGGTGCTCGCCGTGATGGTGGCCTGGACCGCCGTCACCGGCGTGCGCTACCACGACCCCGCCGGCCGCAGCCGCGCCTGGCTCGCCGCCGACCTGGCCGTCACCCTGGCCTGCCTGCTCGCGTCCATGCCGGTCGTCCCGGCGGCGCGGCTGGCCGCGGGCGGGGCGACGCTGCCGATGGCCTGGGTGGCCGGCGCCGTACTGGCGTGGGCGCTGCGCGGCGGCCGCCGGGCGGGCGGGATCGCGGCGCTGATCGTCGGCGCTGCCGACCTGTTCCTGCGCGGGGCGTTCACCTCGGCCACCGTCAACGGCACGGTGCTGCTGCTGCTCGCGGGCGGGGTCATGGGATACGTGTCGCGGCTGACCGACGACGCCGAGACCCGGCTGCAGCGGGCCGTGGAGCTGGAGGCGGCGACCCGCGAGCGCGAGCGGCTGGCCCGCGGCATCCACGACTCCGTCCTGCAGGTGCTGGCGCTGGTCCAGCGCCGGGGCACCGAGCTGGGCGGCGAGGCCGCGGAGCTGGGCAGGCTGGCCGGTGAGCAGGAGGCGGTGCTGCGCGCGCTGGTGGGCGTGCACGACACGGCACCGGCCGCGGGCAGCGCCGACCTGCGCCTGCTGCTCGGCCGGTACGGCTCCCCGCGCGTCACCGTCGCCACACCCGCGACCCCGGTGCTGCTGCCCGCGGCGGTCGCGGCGGAGGTGGCCGCGGCGGCCGGGAGCGCGCTGGACAACGTGGCCACCCACTGCGGGCCCGGGGCGCGGGCCTGGGTGCTGGTCGAGCAGGAGCCGGACGCCGTCACCGTGTCGATCCGCGACGACGGGCCGGGCATCGCGCCCGGACGGCTCGAGCAGGCCGCGGCGTCCGGCCGGCTCGGAGTCGTGCAGTCGATCCAGGGCCGCATCCGCGACCTGGGCGGCGCCGTCACCATCACCGGCGGGCCCGGCCAGGGCACCGAGGTCGAGCTGCGGGTCCCGCTGCCCGGACTAGGCTGACCGCTGTGGTGGACGTGATGGTGGTCGACGACCACCCGATGTGGCGCGACGGGGTGGCCCGCGACCTCACCGACGCCGGGTACACGGTGGTCGCCGCGGTGGGCGAGGGCGGGCAGGCGGTGCGCATCGGCCCCTCGGTGCGTCCCGACGTCGTCGTGCTCGACCTGCAGCTGCCGGACCTGTCCGGAGTGGAGGTGATCCGCGGCCTGGTCGCGGCGCTGCCGCAGGTGCGGGTGCTGGTGCTGTCGGCCAGCGGCGAGCAGCAGGACGTGCTCGACGCCGTCAAGGCCGGGGCGGCTGGATACCTGGTCAAGTCAGCGGCCCGGGAGGAGTTCCTGGACGCGGTGCGGCGCACCGCCGAGGGCGACGCGGTGTTCACGGCCGGGCTCGCGGGCCTGGTGCTGGGTGAGTACCGGCGGCTGGCGGCCGCGCCCGGCGACGGACCGGACGCGCCCCGGCTGAGCGAGCGCGAGACCGAGGTGCTGCGCCTGGTCGCCAAGGGCCTCACCTACCGCCAGATCGCCGAGCGGCTCACCCTGTCGCACCGCACGGTGCAGAACCATGTGCAGAACACGCTGGGCAAGCTGCAGCTTGCACAACCGGGTCGAGCTGGTCCGCTACGCCATCGAGCAGGGCCTGGACGACTGAGCACCGGTTGAGTACGCCGCACATCGCGGTTGAGTGCCTGAGCGGATTCGCTTTCGCCGCGCACGTGGCTGAATCGGGAGCATGACTGCTTCCCCGAACGTGTACCTGACCGGGTTCGGCGCGTACCTGCCCGGCGAGCCCCTGGACGCCGAGCAGATCGCCCAGCGGCTGGGCGCGGGCGCGCGCGGCGCCGGCCTGCGTGCGCGGGTGCTGGCCGCCAACGGCATCCGGACCAGGCACTACGCGCTGGACGAGCTCGGCGCGGTCACCATGCTGAACGAGGAGCTGGCCGCCGCGGCCGTACAGGAGGCGCTCAAGGACCGGGACCTGCCGCTGGAGTCGGTCAGCATGCTCGCCGCCGGCACCACCCAGGGCGACCTGCTGGTGCCGGGATTCGCCTCGATGGTGCACGGGCGGCTGGGCGGCCCGCCCATGGAGGTGCTGTCCGCGGGCGGGGTGTGCGCCTCCAGCATGACCGCGCTCGCGGCAGCGGCACGGGCGGTGCGGCTCGGCGAGCACCCCGCCGCCGTGGTCGTCGGCTCCGAGCTGGTCAGCCGCTCGCTGCGGCAGAGCCGGTACGAGGGCGACCGGACCACCTTCGACGCGGAGTTCCTGCGCTGGACGCTGTCGGACGGGGCGGGCGCGGCGGTGCTGGAGCCGCGCCCGCGCCCGGACGGGCTGAGCCTGCGCCTGGACTGGACACACCTGGTGTCATACGCCGGGGAGCGGCCGGTGTGCATGTCGGCCGGTGGGGAGCCCGTGGTCGGCAGGAGCTGGCTGGACGGGCCGGACCTGGCCGCCGCCGAGCAGGCGGGGCTGATCCGGCTGCGCCAGGACGTGAAGGCGCTGCCCGCGCTGTTCCGGCTGGGCCTGCGCGAGTACATGGGGCTGGTGCGGGCGGGCCGGTTCACGCCCGCCGGGATCGAGCATGTGCTGTGCCACTACAGCGCCGAGCACTTCCGCGGCGAGATCTTCGGGCTGCTGCGCGAGGCGGACCTGATGATCGACGAGGAGCGCTGGTTCACCAACCTGCACACGCGCGGCAATACGGGGGCCGCCAGCATCTTCGTGATGCTGGAGGAGGCGTGGCGGTCGGGCCGGTTCTCCCCCGGCGACCGCATCCTGCTGATCGTGCCGGAGTCGGGCCGCTACTCGCTCGCGTTCGCCCAGCTCACCTGCGTCACCGCCGACGACGCCGATGCCACGGGCACCGAAGCCGGCCACGCGAACAGCGCGGCCCGGCCGGACAGCACGGCCGACAGGAAGGTCCCCTCGCCCACGACGGAGCAGCCGGGGCTCCTGGCAGGGACGCCGTCGCCGCTGGTGGCGCAGGACGGTGACGGCGAGCTGGTGCGGTGGACGGTGCTGGAGCTGGCGCGGGTGTGGGAGTCGTTCGAGCGCCAGGTGCGGGCCACCCCGCTGGTGCGCCGGATCGACACCGGCACCGCGACGCTCGACGACTACCGGCGGCTGCTGGTGCACCTGCGCCAGCAGGTCGTCGAGGGCGGGCGGTGGATCAGCCGGGCCGCGTCGAACTTCTCCGTCGAGATGTTCGCCCTGCGCAGTGCCGCGATCAAGCACGCGGCCGAGGAGCATCGCGACTACCAGCTGCTCGAACGCGATTTCTGCGCGGTCGGCGGCAGCATCGAGGAGATCCGCGGGGCGCGCAAGAACATCGGCTCGGAGGCGCTGTCGGCGTACGTGTTCCACCAGGCGAGCCAGCCGGACCCGGTGGACCTGCTGGGCGCGATGTTCGTGATCGAAGGGCTGGGCGCGGGGCTGGTGCTGGGCTGGGCACGGGCCCTGCGCGAGCAGCTCGGCCTGCGCGAGGACCAGGTGAGCTTCCTCGGCTACCACGGCGAGGCCGACGACGCGCACTTCGCCGAGCTGGCGCACCTGCTGCGCGACGCGGTGCCGGACCGCGCCGCCGCAGCCCGCGTGGTGCGCACGGCCGAGGTCGTCGCGCGGCTCTACGCGATGCAGCTCGCGGAGGTGGACGCGTGAAGGGCCCCACCGTATGGACGGCGATCATGGCCGATCCGACCGTGCCGATCGACCGTGACGTGCTGGCGATGGTGGTCGCCGACCAGCGGCAGTGGACCCGCCGCTGGCTATACCCGCCGGCCCGGATCGGGTCGCGGGTCGCGGTGTGGCTGATCCGGGTGGTCAAGGCGCTGCTGCCGTGGACGTTCTCGGCGCATACGACGATGGACCGGCTGTGCGTGTGGTTCCTGCGCCGCTTCGTCTCGCCGCGCGCCGGTGAGCTGCTGATCCGGCACTTCCTCATCGAGACGAACCTGCTGGCGTTCATCGTCCGCAACTGCGGGGTGGCCGGGGTGACCGAGCCCCGGCTGCGCCCCACCACGCTCGCCGGGCTCGGCGACCGGGCGGTCATCGAGCACGACGTCAACGTGTACGACGTGCTCATCGCCCTGGGCGCCGGGCGGCCGGGGCCGCGCGGGCCGCTGGACTTCTCGATGCTGGAGCTGGCTCCGATCGACGCGTCGCCGGGCGTGCGCCGGTGGCTGCGCCTGGACATCCAGACCGCGCTGTGCCTGATGAACATCCCGTTCGCGCTGTGCCTGACCCGGGAGGAGTACCGGCGCGCGGTGCACTCGATGCGGCTGGACGAGTCCCTGATGACGGTGCTGGCCGACCTGACCGGCGACGATACGTTCCTGCGCTGGCGGCCGGGCGGGGTGGTGGTGCGGGTGGACAGCGGCCTGGACGTGCCACGGGCGGTGTACGAGCACGCGGTGATCCACGAGTACGCCCACGCCCGCCTGGTCACCCTGGCAACGGCACCCGCCCCGGTTCCCCTCCCGCTGGCAGTCGCTCGATGACCGAGCACACTGCCCCCGTGCAGGGAGTCGCACAAACCGGTTGTTGCCGCAGGCGTCCAGACGGAAGGATCTCGGCGTGACACTGCACCAGAACGAGGTCCCGGTCGACGAGGCGGTCGTCAGGTCGCTGTTGGAGGAGCAGTGCCCGCAGTGGGCCGACCTGTCGCTGTCGCCGGCGGGTGCGGGCACCGACAACGTCATGTACCGGCTGGGCGGCGAGTTGCTCGTGAGGCTCCCACGAACGGCCGACAAGGCGCCGTCCCTGCGCAAGGAGCGGGAATGGCTTCCCCGTCTGGCGCCGCTGCTGCCGTGTCCGGTCCCCGAGCCCGTGTATGCGGGCATGCCTTCGGCCGCGTACCCTCTCCCCTGGTCGATCTACCGGTGGATCGACGGCGATGAGGTCCAGCCGGGCGCTGTCCAGGACTGGGCTGCCTTCGGCACCGACCTGGCGGACTTCGTGCAGAACCTGCACCGCGTCGACCTCATGGGCGCGACCCGCGCGGACGAGCTGAGCTGGTATCGCGGAGGACACCTGCGTGCCTGCGACGAGTGGGTCAGCAGGGCACTGCGTGACTGCCAGGCCACCGTCGGCACGGAGCTGGACGTCGCGACCCTGGAACGGCTGTGGCGGGAAGCGCTCGTCCTGCCCGAACCTTCACAGCCGCAGGTGTGGCTCCATGGCGACCTCAGACCCACCAACCTCCTGTTACGGCAGGGCAGGCTGCATGCCGTCATCGACTTCGGCGCCCTGTCGATCGGCTTGCCCGACGCGGAGCACGCCACGGTGTGGGACCTGCTGCCCGAGGCGCGGCACAGCTACTGGGACGCCGTCGGCCTCAGCGACCTGACCTGGACCCGTGCCCGCGCCTGGGCCATCGCGGTGGGTGCCAGCGGCATCTCGTACTACTGGCACACCTATCCGGCGTTCGTCGCCGAATGCCGAACCCGCCTACACGCGATCCTGGCCGACGCCGCCGCACGCTGATCGCGCCACAGAGCGCTACTCCGACCCGGTGTTTGGCAACGGCCGGTGACGACCCCACTGCCCGCGGTGGACGACCTGGTCGACGCCGCGCCGCCGCTGCGCGGCCGACGGGTTCTGCGGCGGCAGGTCGTCGGCGCGGTAGCCGACGGTGATCGCGCCGATCGGCACGTACTCCTCCGGCACGCCGAACTCCGCGCGGAACGCGGCCGTGTGCGCAGGCACCTCGACGGCCGCGTCGAACTGCTCGCCCTGCTGCGGCATGATGCCGAAGAAGCAGGCCCCGAGCCCCTCGTCGACGGCCGTCAGCAGCATCATCAGCGACGCCATCGCGGTGTCGATGTACCAGTACGGCACCGGCCACCGCGCCTCCGCACGGTCCTGCCACCCCTTGTCCGGCTGCGCATAGCGGGCCAGGTACGCCGCCTTGTGCGCCAGCGGCACGACGACCAGCGGCGCGTCCTGCATCGTCGGGGTCTGCGCCACCCGCGTCGGCACGAACGGCCAGAACCGGGCCCGGTCGGCCGGGTCGGTGATCGCGAGGAACGCCCAGCCCTGCGAGAACCCGGCGGACGGGGCGCGCAGCGCGCTGGCCAGCACCCGCTCGATCACCTCGGGCGCCAGCGGCCGGTCCGCGTAGTGCCGCACCATCCGCCGCCGGCGGATCACTTCACTGAACTCCATGGAAGACGAGTCTGCCACCGCCGGTGATCTTCGTGGGGTCGCGACGACGGCACCGGCACCGCAGCGCGGCGCTGTACGATCCGCCGATGACCGTGCAGCGCCTGCGACTCCGCTTCTCCTACTTCGAGCACGACTGGGACGAGTCCATCGAAGGCGTCGAGGCGATGGAGGCCGAGCTGCTGCGCCGCGCGGCCACGGGCGAGTGGCTGCCCGTCGACGAGTCCGTCGACGAGGAGGCGGCTGACACGCTCGACGCCCTGGTCGAGGAGGTGGAGCAGACCGTCGTCGGGGAATGGGAGATGCCCGTCGAAGCGGTCCGGCTTCCGTTCGACAAGCTGCGCGCCATCATCGCCGAGGGCGGCTGGACGTTCGTGGGCGGCGAGTTCGCGGACTTCGAGGGCCACCACAACGACACCGAGTTCCTCGTCGAGCTGGTCCGGACCGAGGGGTAGAGCACGGTCCGGCACGGCGGGCATCGCCTGGTCAGCCGAGCGACCCGCCGGCGGCCAGGCGCATGAGGTCGGAGTCGATCTCGATGGCCGTCTCGGTGCCGCCCGCACTGCCCAGCTCATGCTGGTAGCTGCGCCAGGACTCGTCCCTGACCTGCTGGGCGAAGCCGCTCTCCATGAGCAGCACCAGTTCGAACGCGGCCCGCTCGATGCGCTTGTTCAGCGCCGGGTCGCCCCAGTCCTCCGGGGCCGCGAACAGCGACGTCGGCACCACGACCGTGCGCAGGTACCCGAACAGCGAGCGCAGCTGCTCGTCGACCACCAGCGAGTGCCGGGCCGTGCCCGCGGTCGCGGCGAGCACGACGGGCTTGGCGATGAGCAGGTCGTTGTCGAGGACCTGGAAGAACGAGGAGAACAGCCCGCTCGGCGCCGCCTTGAAGACGGGCGTGCCGGCGATGACGCCGTCCGCCGTGGCCAGGGCATCGATCGCCTGCTGCAGCTTCGGCCCGACCAGCGGCGAGATCAGCGCGGTGGTCACCTCGGTCGCCAGCTCGCGCAGGTCGACGACCTGCACCGTCACGCTGCCGCCGCGCCGCTGCGCCAGTTCGGCGGTGCGCTGGGCGGTGCGGTCGGCGAGCATTCGGGTCGAGGACGGGTCGCCGGTGCCGGCGGTGACGACCACCAGCGCGTACGGGCGCTTGTCGGGGGTGTTCATGGCAGTGGTGCCTCCTTGTCGTCGCCGGTCGACGGGTCCGCCCCGGCCAGCTTCCAGCAGATCGCGGCGAGCTGCCGCAGCTCGTCGCGGCTCAGCTCGGCCGTCACCGCGCGGGCGACCTGGGCCGCGTGGCGGCGGCCGATGCCGCGCTGCCTGTCGCGGCCGGCGTCGGTGAGCGACAGGCGGACCCCGCGGCCGTCGGCGGGGTCCGCGCTGCGTTCGATCAGTCCCCGGTCGACCAGCCGGTCGACCATGCGGGACAGGGCTGGCTGGCTGAGCAGGACGTGCCGGTGCAGCTCGCCGATGCGCAGCGGCCCGGTGCACTTGGACAGCGTGTAGAGCACGTCGTACTCCCGCATGGACAGGTCCTGCCACACGTCGGTGTCCGCGAACTGCTTCATCATCCGGGCGTGGGCGGACAGCAGCCCCTCCCACGCGTGGTTGGCCAGCCGGCCCCGGTCGGTCATCAGCGGCCGGTGGCCTGCGCGGCCGCGTCGGTGTCCTGGTATGGCGAGCCGCCCGTGACGTTGTCGCCCCGGTTGGCGTTCGGGCGCGGCTGGCGCGGCACGCGGTCGCCGTACTTGGCCTTGACCCGGCTAGCGTGGGTGGGCGCGTCGGGGACCTGCGGGTCGCGCTTGGCGGCCAGCTCCTTGCGCAGCGTCGGCACGACCTCCCCGCCGAGCAGCTCCAGCTGGTCCAGCACGGTCTTCAGCGGCAGGCCCGCGTGGTCGATCAGGAACAGCTGGCGCTGGTAGTCGCCGAAGTGCTCGCGGAACGTCAGGGTCTTGTCGATGACCTCCTGCGGGCTGCCGACCGACAGCGGCGTCTGCCGCATGAAGTCCTCCATCGACGGGCCGTGCCCGTAGACGGGTGCCTCGTTGAAGTACGGCCGGAACTCGCGGATCGCGTCCTGCGACCGGCGGGCGATGTACGCCTGGCCGCCCAGCCCGACGATCGCCTGCTGCTCGGTGCCGTGGCCGTAGTGCGCGTACCGCTGGCGGTAGAACTTGATCAGGCGCATGTAGTGCTCCTTCGGCCAGAAGATGTGGTTGGCGAAGAAGCCGTCGCCGTAGTAGGCGGCCTGCTCGGCGATCTCGGGCGTGCGGATCGAGCCGTGCCACACGAACGGCGGCACGTCGTCCAGCGGGCGCGGCGTGGAGGTGAAGCCCTGCAGCGGGGTGCGGTGCTTGCCCTGCCAGTCGACGACGTCCTCGCGCCACAGCCGGTGCAGCAGGTTGTAGTTCTCCAGCGCCAGCGGCAGGCTCTGGCGGATGTCCTGCCCGAACCACGGGTACACCGGCGCGGTGTTGCCGCGGCCGAGCATGAGGTCCATCCGGCCCTTCGACAGGTGCTGCAGCATCGCGTACTCCTCGGCGATGCGCACCGGGTCGTTCGTGGTGATCAGTGTCGTCGAGGTGGTCAGGATCAGCCGCTCGGTGGCGGCGGCGATGAACGCCAGCAGCGTCGTCGGCGCGGACGAGAAGAACGGGGGGTTGTGGTGCTCGCCGATGGCGAACACGTCGAGCCCGACCTCCTCGGTCTTCTTGGCGATCTGCACGACCGCGTCGATGCGTTCGGCCTCACTCGGGGTGCTGCCCGATACCGGGTCCCGGGTGATGTCGCTGACCGAGAAGACTCCGAACTGCACGAGAACACCTCATTCACACGCCCCGGACCCGTGCTCGGGCCCAGGCAAAGTTTATGCGTTTGCATTAAGAGCAACGGACCGGACCTGCCGCCTATTCCGCGGTGACCGGCATCACGTGTACGAGCTGCGAAGACGGCGGCTCAGAAGTCGACGCGCATCACCGCGCGGCGGTGGCTGGGCCGGCTGACCTCGGTGAAGCCGGCCGCCTCGAAGGTGCTGCGGCTGCCGACGTTCAGCTCACCCCACGCCACCTCCTGCCCCGGCTGCACGATGATCGGATAGCCCTCGACCGCCTGGGCGCCGCGCTCGCGGGCGAAGTCCACGGCGGCGCGGGCCAGCGCGCGGCTCACCCCCCGCCGCCGGTAGCCGGCCCGGGTGACGAAGCAGGCCACCGTCCAGACGCTGTCGTCGGCGCGGTCCTCGTACCGCCCGGCCCACGGCACCCGGCTGTTCAGCAGCCTGCGGTACGCGGTGCGCGGCTCGACCGCACACCAGCCGACGGGCTCGCCGTCCAGGAACGCGACCAGGCCGCTGGTGCGATCCGACTCGGGATGCCCGCAGTCGGTCTCCTCCCGCAGCAGTTGCGCCCGCGCCTCGACCGACATGTGCCACCACCGGCCGTCGCCGAGCTTGATCCGCTGGCACTGGCACTGGGCGGCGCCGCCGCGCTTGCCGAAGACGGTCTGCAGCTGCTCCCAGGTCACCTCGTTGGCGGGCACCACCGTGATCACGGGTTCGTCGGCCTGTCCGGTCATGCTGTCCATCCTGGCGGACGCGCTTCACCGCGGCGAACACGCCCATCGCGTCGTGCGCCGGGCCCGGCGGCCACGCGCCCGCACCGGGTCGGCTCGGCTCATTCGGCCGGGCCGGCCGGGTCCTTCTCGTCCATGTCCCGCAGCGCGTCCTCGACGGCCCGGCAGAAGGTGGGATAGGCGTAGATCATGCCGCGCAGCACCGGCAGCGGCGTACGCGCATGGATCGCCAGCGTGAGCAGGCCGAGCACCTCACCGCCGGCCGGGCCGGTGGAGACGGCGCCGACGAGCACGTCGGTGTCGGCGTCGGCGAGCAGCGTGACGAAGCCTTCGTTGCCCGCGTGGTGCAGGAACCCCCGCGCCGACTCGGGGATGCTCGCGCGTCCGACGCGTACACGCAGGTTCTGCTCGGTGGCCTGGGCCAGGGTCAGGCCGACGGCCGCGATCTCGGGGTCGACGAAGACGCAGCGCGGCACCGCCCGGTAGTCGGCGCGGTCGCCCGACCGGCCCAGGATGTCCGCGGCGGCGATGCGCGCCTGGTAGGTCCCGACGTGCGTGAACTGGCCCCGGTCGGTGATGTCGCCGATCGCCCACACGCCCGGTGCGGCGCGCAGCCGGTCGTCCACCTCGACGGTCTTCGCCTGCGGGTCGCCGCCGATCGTGTCCAGGCCGAGGTCGCCGAGGTTGGCCCGGCGGCCGGTGGCCACCAGCAGCCGCTGCGCGGCGACACTCTCCCGGCCGCCCAGGTGCACGACGAACCGGTCGCGGTCGTGCTCCACCCGCTCGGCGCTCACGCCGGTGAGCACGCGTACCCCGTCGGCGGCCAGCACCTCGGCGGCGAAGGCCGAGACCTCCGGGTCCTCCGCCTCCAGCAGCCGGTCGGCGGCCTCGACGAGGGTGACCTCGGCGCCGAAGCGGCGCAGGAGCTGCGCGAACTCCAGCCCGACCGGGCCGCCGCCGAGCACGGTCACCGACTCCGGGATGGCGGTCAGCTCGGCCACGTCCCGGTTGGTCCAGTACGGCGTGCCCGCGAGGCCGTCGATGTCCGGCACCGCCGGGCGCGTGCCGGTCGCCAGGACGATCGCGCGAGCGCTGAACTCGCGAACGTCGCCGGACCCGTCGTCGACCGTGACCCGGCCCGGCCCGGCCAGCCGCCCCCGGCCCCTGACCAGGCGTATGCCGCTGCCGGTCAGCTCCGCGGCCAGCTCGTAGTCGTCCCAGCCGTGGGTGGCCTGGTCGCGGATACGCCGGGCGACGGGCGCCCAGTCGGGCTCGACCGTCGCATGGCCGGCCAGCTGCGGCACCCGCCGCGCCTCCGCCAGCACGTTGCCCGCCCGGACCATCATCTTCGTCGGCACGCAGGCCCAGTTGGGGCACTCGCCGCCGAGCAGGCCCTCCTCGACGGCCACGACCGACAGTCCCCCGCCGCGCAGCCGGTGGGCGACGTCCTGTCCGGCCACGCCCATTCCGATCACCACCGCATCCACCCGCTCACCCATGTACCGAGTCTGCCCTGCCCGCACCCAGGCAAACCGCGACACACGCCACCGGCCGGCAGCCGAGGCCGGAACCGTCGGCACACGTAAGGGTGAACCGGGGCGAATGAGTCACATGAGCGTCTATATCCGACCGGGCCCCGTGGCACCGTCTGCTGATCGGGCGCATGCCCGCTGGTGGTGTGCTCGAACCGTCGGCCCGCGGCGGGCGGTTCACGCTGCCCGGACGTGGCCCGTCCACGGCCGGTGCCACCCCTGTCGTCGCGTGCGCCACGGCGCGGGAGGAGCGCATCCGCGTGTACCTGTCCACCGTCACCAGTCCCCCGGCCACCGGCACACCGCGGCGGTCCGGGCGACGCGGGCTCGCCGGCGTCAGCGCCAACGTGTTCGCGCTCGGCACGGTCAGCCTGATCACCGACGTGTCGTCCGAGATGGTCACCGCCGTGCTGCCGCTGTACCTCGTGCTCGGGCTCCAGCTCAGCCCGCTGGCGTACGGCATGATCGACGGCGTCTACACCGGAGCGACCGCGCTGCTGCGCCTGGTCGGCGGGTACGTCGCCGACCGCACCCGCCGCCGCAAGGCCGTCGCCGGCATCGGCTACGGGCTGTCGGCGCTGGCCAAGCCGCTGCTGCTCGCCGTGGGCAGTTCGGTGTCCGCGATCGGGCTGGTCATCGCCGCCGACCGCACCGGCAAGGGGCTGCGCGCCGCCCCGCGCGACGCCATGATCACGCTGTCCACCCCGCCCGAGTCGCTGGGCCGGGCCTTCGGCGTGCACCGGGCCATGGACAGCGTCGGCGCGTTCCTCGGCCCGCTGGCTGCGCTCGGCGTGCTGGCCGCGGCCGCGCAGTCCTTCGACGCTGTGTTCGTCGTCAGCTTCTGCGTCGCGGCGCTCGGCGTGCTGGTGCTCGTCCTGTTCGTCCGCGACCGTCGGCAGGCCGCGCCCGCGACCGGGCAGGTGTCCGTGCGCGAGGCCGCGGGCCTGCTGCGGGTCGCCCCGGTGCGCCGCCTCGTGCTGGCCGCCTGCCTGCTGGGACTGGCGACGATCGGCGACGGCTTCGTGTACCTGCTGCTGCAGCGCCGCGAGGAACTCGGCACGGTCTGGTTCCCGCTGCTGGCCGCCGGGACGAGCCTGGGGTATCTGCTGCTGGCCGCGCCGCTGGGGGTGCTCGCCGACCGGATCGGGCGGCTGCCGGTGATGCTCGGCGGCTATGTCGCGCTGACCGCCGCGTACCTGCTGCTGTTCGGACCGCTGGGCGGATCGCCGCTGCTGGTGGTCACGCTCGCGCTGTACGGCCTGTTCTACGCGGCCACCGACGGGGTGCTGATGGCTCTGGCCGGTCCGGTGCTGCCCGAGCACCTGCGCACCACCGGCATCGCCCTGATCCAGACCGGACAGGCCCTGGCGTACCTGCTGTCATCCGTCCTGTTCGGCCTCGCCTGGCAGCTCTGGGGACCCGCCACCGCGTCACGGATCGCCGCCGCGGCCGTGGTCGCCGCCGTCGCCGTCACCCTGCTGCTGCTCAGACGCCCTGCGGCAGGCGCCACCGCCCCGGCCGCCGACAGTCCGACGACAGCCCCCGACGCCGCCGAACCGGCCGCGCAGAAGGAGATCTCCCGGTGAAGGACCTCTCGATCCGTGGCCGTGTCGCGATCGCCGCCGTCGCCACGGTGCTGCTGGCCGCCGCCGGGGCCGGCTACGTCCAGCTGGCGCGCGACCGTGCCGCGGCGAGCGGGGCGGTGCCCGTCACCACCGAGGTCACCCTCGATCCCGGGCCGCGCCTGCTGGTCAGCACCGGCGGCCGGCTGGCCGTCGTGTCGCGCACCGACCCGTCCGGGCCACGGGAGGTGGCAGGCGTCGAGTGTGCCCGTGTATACGCCGCCGCCGGCACGGGGGTGTGCCTGCAGCCGGACACGGCATGGTCGTACCGGCTGATCGTGCTCGACTCCCGGCTGCGGGTGACGCGTTCGTTTGCGATCCCCGGCCTGCCCAACCGGGCACGGGTGTCGGCCAGCGGCCGGATGGTCGCCTGGACGACGTTCGTCGGCGGCGACTCCTACAGCACCGGCGGCTTCTCCACCCGCACCGGCATCCTCGACACCCGCACCGGCACCCAGGTCATGAGCCTGGAGGACTTCACCATCACCCGCGACGGCAAGCCCTACCGCAACATCGACGTCAACTACTGGGGCGTCACCTTCACCACCGACGACAGCACCTTCTACGCCACCATGTCCACCGCCGGCAGGCGCCACCTCGTCCAGGGCGATTTCACCGCCCGCACCGTACGAACCCTCACCGACAACGTCGAATGCCCCTCACTGTCCCCCGACGGCACCCGCATCGCCTTCAAACAGGCCGTCGACGCCGACCCGCAACGCGGCTGGCGACTGTCCGTACTCGACCTGGCCACGATGGCGGTGACCCACCTCGCCGAGACGCGCAGCGTCGACGACCAGGCCGCGTGGCTCGACGACCGCACGGTGGCCTACACCCTGCGTGCCGCCGACGGCGCGCCGTCGGTCTGGTCCGTGCCCGCCGACGGTGCCGGGGCTCCCACCATGCTGATCGCCGATGCGGAGTCGCCCGCCACGCTCCAGTGAGCGAGGTCCCGCAGCCGCGGACGCGCCACGCCCAGGTGACACCCGAAGTGGTGAAGAAGACCGGCTTTCACCATTTCATTCATTAATATATACATTTGAAGAGGTTACGTTCTGCGCCTATCCCCTGCCGGTCGGTCACGGGCCACCGCCCCGACGCACCCGGCAGCCGTCGCGAGAGGCGTCACCGTGCCACGATCACGAATCGGTACCCGACCCGTCCTGCTCCTCGCCGCCGCACTGGCCCTGGCCCTGGGCCCGGCGGCGGTGCCCACCGCGGCGGCGGAACCGGCCGCCCCGTCGGCCGCACCCGGCACCCTGACCAAGTCGGTCCAGAACGTCACCGATCCCGGCTCGAACCCCGCCGACCACAACGACGTCGTCAACTGGGTCATGTCCTACGCCGACACCGGCGCGGGCGGTGAGGTGTCCATCACCGACGCGATCGCCGCCGGGCAGTCCTACGTACCGGGCTCGCTGCGGGTGCCGCCGGACTGGACGGCCGCCTGGTCCACCGACGGGTCCACCTTCAGCACCACCGAGCCCGCGTCCGGCACCGTCGCCGTGCGGGGCAGCATCGCCGACCTCCAGCCCGGCGGCACCAGCCTGGCCCGGCTCCTGCTGCCCCCGGTGCAGCCCACCACCACCGCGACCGGTGGCGACGGGTTCACGCCGGTGCTGTACCGGTCGGCCAACGGCGCCGTCGAGTCGTGGAACATCTACCACCACCTCGGCACCACCGCCCCGAAGGTGGTCTGCATCAACCTGCTGACCGCCCAGCCCTGCGCGGGCGGCCCCTGGCCGCGGCCGCTCAACACCACCGTCGGACCGCTGGGCAGCGGTGCCACCGGTGACCTGGGCAGCCCGATGGCCGCGCAGTTCGTGTTCGACCCCGACCGGCCCGGCGTGGTCTACTTCCCGGCCTTCAGCACCACCGACCTCGGCGTCGGCTGCCTGGACCTGGACGCCCGTGCCAACTGCGGCTTCTTCCCGCTCATCGCCACCGGCGGCTCCCCGGCCAGCAACAACAACCTCGCCGGCTTCGTCGAGTCCGGCGGCAACCTGTACGGCGTGTCCAGCACCGGGGCGGTGCTCTGCCTGACCATGGCCACGCGGACGCCGTGCGCGGGCCAGCCGTACGCCGCCGTCGTCGCGCCGCACGGCACCCAGCCGGGCGCGGCGGGCAGCCAGCACTACTTCGGCTCGCTCACCCTGGCGGGCGGGAAGGTCTTCATGTCGTCCTCGCCGGCCGGCGGGGCGACCGTGGGCTGCTTCGACCCGGCGACCAGCGGCGCCTGCACCGGCTGGGCGTCGCCGAAGCCGGCCGGCCCCGCCAACCTGGTCACCTACGGCATCTTCACCACGTACACCACCTCCGGTGCCGACGAGGGCGTGTGTGTGCCCCCGGCGGGCGGCGTGTACCAGCTGCACTGCTACGACCTCGCCGGGGCGGCGCTGACGCCGCCCGCCTTCCCGGCGCTGCCCAACGGCGTGCTGACCTTCAACCCGAAGACCATCACCGCGCCCGACGGGCACCTGCGCAGCTACTTCCCCTTCTGGGGCGGGCCGATCCTCGGCGCGACCGGCTGCTACGACTGGACCACCGACGCCGCGTGCGCCGGCATCGCCTTCCCCCGCACCCACCCGGGCGTCGGCGGCACCGGCAACACCCGGGACTACGGCTACGACTACGACGCGGCCGGCGAGTGCCTGATCGGCCTCGGCGACGCGGGCCTGCTGTTCTCCCTCGACCCGATCACCGGCGCGTCGCCCTGCTTCCGGGCAGGCGCGTCGCTGACCCTGGACGCGCCCGACTTCTACTGCGACGGCGCGAGCGGGCACGTCACCGGATACCAGGACGCACGGCTGGTCGACATCGACGTCGCCAACATCGACCTGGCCAACTCCAGCGCCACGATCACCAAGCCGGACAGCACGCCGATCGCGGTCCTGCCGTTCGCCGCCGACGGCAGCATCGACCTGTCGACGATCTCGCCGGCCACGCATCCGGCCCTGGTCATCGACGCCAGCCTGCGGCTGCTCAACGTCGACGACTTCGCCGGCGGCAACCAGCCGCACCTGGTCGCGGGCTTCGACGGCGACCCGCCGCAGATCTGCTTCCAGACCAAGGTCAGCAGCGCCTGCGAGGTGACCTCGGTGTCCAACACCGGCTCCGGCACCGACGCCGGCGGCCAGTTCACCTCCAACACCGTCCAGCTCCCGATCGCCCCGGGCGCGGCCTGCCAGCCGCACCTGGTGGTGGAGAAGGAGATCTGCCGGGACAGCCGCGCCTCGCGGTGCGGGCCGGGCGGGGTCGGGCCGTGGGGCAAGACCAGCCCGGCGGGGCTGCTCGGGGTGCTCGGCACGGCGTACTGGCGGATCACCGTCACCAACGACGGGCCGGTCGCCGCGGCGCAGGTCACGGTGAACGACCCGGTGGCGGCGTCGTGCGTCAGCGCCGCGGAGACGTTCACGCTAGCGGCCGGGGCGAGCAAGCAGATCCACTGCTCGTCGTTCCTGCTGCTGCTGCCGCTGACGAACACGGCCAGCGTGTCGTACCAGGCGGCGGGCGCGCCGCAGGGCACCCCGCCGACGACCTCGGCACCGAGCTCGGCGACGGCCTGCTCGCTGCTCTGCATCCTCGGCACGCCTGACCGCGCCGCCGACCTCAGCAAGCGCTGAGCCGACCCGCGGGCCCGGACGATCCTGTCGTCCGGGC
>NZ_JBFAOU010000112.1:0-25749 GCF_040675365.1 Catellatospora sp. NPDC049609
CGGCACCGGTCGACAGATCCCGTCCAAGACCCGAGGTCAGTTGGGAAGAGGGTCAGACCGGACCGGGAGGACTCCCACACATCATCCTCACTGTTAGGAAGGGCACCTTCCACCACGCATAGGGGTAATAAGGTGCCCTTCCTAGCGTCGGGGGGACGGGCGGGTAGGCTGCGCAGCGTGTTGCTATCCGACCGGGACCTGGTGGCCGAGATCAAGACGGGCCAGCTGACGCTGGAGCCGTTCGAGCCGAGCCTGGTGCAGCCGTCGAGCATCGACGTGCGGCTCGACCGCCTGTTCCGGGTGTTCAACAACCACCTGTATACCCACATCGACCCGGCCGAGCAGCAGGACGAGCTGACCACGCTGGTCGAGGTGTCCGACGGGCAGCCGTTCGTGCTGCACCCGGGCGAGTTCGTGCTGGCGTCGACGCTGGAAGTGGTGACCCTCGGCAACGGGTTGGCGGCGCGGTTGGAGGGCAAGTCGAGCCTGGGCCGGCTGGGGCTGCTGACGCACTCCACCGCGGGCTTCATCGACCCCGGGTTCTCCGGTCACGTGACGCTGGAGCTGTCCAATGTGGCGACGCTGCCGATCCGGCTCTGGCCCGGCATGAAGATCGGCCAGCTGTGCGTGCTGCGCCTGTCGTCGGAGGCCGAGCACCCGTACGGCTCGTCCGTGAACGGCTCGCGCTACCAGGGGCAGCGTGGCCCGACGGCGTCGCGCTCGTACCTGAACTGGCGCACCTGGCCCACGGCCTGAGCTGCCTGTTTCCTGCGCAGCCGCCGCAGTTTCCGAAACGGGTAGAACAGTTTCTGAAAATTCGTGAAACGTAGTCTCATCCGACCGGACAGAATGCGATCCGCCGACGAGACAAACTGAGCGGTGTGGCGGAGTTGATCAGGCATGCTGGTTGCCGTACGCATGCCACTTGCCCTGTCGGGCCGCCGCCCGCTAAGCCCTGGAATCCGCGCCGGACTCGGCGCGGCCTTCGTGCTGCTCCTGCTCATCAGCGCGGTGGAGCTCGCGGACGGCCGGGTGGCCCGGTTCGTCGGGCTGCTGGCGACGGTGCCGTTCCTCGCGGCGGTGTTCGCGCCGTGGCAGGCGGTCCTGATCGCGGGTGGGGCGGCGACCGCCGCGGGCACCGTCTTCGCCGTGTTCAGCATGACCGCGCACCAGGCCACCCAGCAGGCCGCGCAGCAGCAGGAGCAGGCGGACCTGTCCTCGTTCATCAACGTGATCGGCATCGGCCTGGCGACCGGCATCGCGGCGCTGGTGGCCGTGGTCCGGCAGCGGCAGGCCGAGCGCATCGCCGAGCTGGCCAAGCTGGCCACCATCGCCCAGCAGGCGGTGCTGCGGCCGCTGGGCCCGAAGGTGGGCACGCTGGCCGTGGCGGGCCGCTACATCTCGGCCACCGCGGCCGCCGACATCGGCGGTGACCTCTACGAGGCCCTGGACACGCCGTACGGCGTCCGCATGATCATCGGCGACGTGCGCGGCAAGGGCCTGGACGCGGTGCGTACGGCGAGCATCGTGCTGGGCTCGTACCGCCATGTCGCCTTCGAGCGGGCGGACCTGCGCGCGATCGTCGCCGACCTGGACCGCGCGGTCGCCCGCAGCGTCGGCGACGAGGACTTCGTCACCGCCTGCCTGGTGGAGGAGCGCGGGGGCACGCTGACCATCGTCAACTGCGGCCACCCCGCGCCGATCCTGATCCGGCGCGGCGAGGTGATCACCCTTGATCCTCCGTCGCCGGCACCGCCGCTGGGTTTCATGCCGGTGGTACGCAGCCGCGTGGAGCGCCTGGAGCCCGGCGACCGCCTGCTGCTGCTGACCGACGGCCTGGCCGAGGCGCGCCGCGACGGCGAGTTCTTCCCCATCACCGACCGGGCCTGGAAGCTGCTCGGCCACGGCACCGTCGGCGACGGCCTGGCCTCGGTCGAGTCCGCGCTGCTGGAATGGGTGCACAACCGGCTCGACGACGACATCGCGCTGATCCTGATGGAGTACGCGGGCCCGTCGCAGCCGACGCCCATGCCGGTGCCCAGCTGGGAGCTGGGCGCGACGAACTGACGCCGGGCGGTCAGGCGACGGATGCGGACCGGCTGCGGCGCACCGAGATGGTGAGCATCGGCAGTGCGCTGGGCGCCCGGTGGCGGCCGATGTAGCGGACCGGGTAGCGCGGCTCGAACAGCAGCCTGTGCAGCTTGTCGATCATTTTTCCTCCCCTGTGTGCGATGGGCCGAGGGTGCCCACGTCACCCGGAAGAACGACGTCGATATGGAAAGGTTGCGGGCCACGGCGTGGCGACTTGCATATGTCCGTTATGAGGCATATGCGTCCGCCGACGTGGGGCGTCCCGTGCCAAAACGTCACGCCGATGTGATGTGAACTTCTCGGCAGTTCGCTTGCCGATGGTTACTGGCGAGTAATACAGTCGGACTTACTGGTCGGTAACGATGCGCTGAGGGCGGGAAATATGAGCCACTACCAGAGCAACCTGCGGGATCTCGAGTTCAACCTGTTCGAGGTGTTCGAAACGCCGTTCGGCGAAGGTCCGTTCGCCGAGGTCGACACCGACACCGCGCGCAGCGTGCTGAGCGAGATCGACCGCATGGCACGCGTCGACCTGGCCGCGAGCTACGCCGACGCGGACCGCAACCCCCCGGTGTACGACCCGGCGAACTACACCGTGACCATGCCGGAGAGCTTCAAGCGGTCCTTCCAGACCTGGATGGAGTCGGAGTTCTGGCGCCTGGACCTGCCGCCCGCCCTCGGCGGCAGCTCCGCTCCGCGCACCCTGACCTGGGCCTTCGCTGAGATGGTGCTGGGCTCGAACGCGCCCGTCTGGATGTTCGGCTCCGGCCCGTCCTTCGCGCACGTGCTGCACGTGGAGGGCACCGAGGAGCAGAAGCGGTGGGCCGAGCTCTTCGTCGAGAAGAAGTGGGGCTCCACCATGGTGCTCACCGAGCCGGACGCCGGCTCGGACGTCGGCGCCGGCCGCACCAAGGCGGTCAAGCAGGAGGACGGCTCCTGGCACATCGAGGGCGTCAAGCGCTTCATCACCTCGGCCGAGCACGACATGTCGGACAACATCATCCACTACGTGCTGGCCCGCCCCGAGGGCCACGCGGTGGGCACCAAGGGCCTGTCGCTGTTCGTGGTGCCGAAGTTCCACTTCGACGCGCAGACCGGCGAGCTGGGCGAGCGCAACGGCGTCTTCGTGACCAACGTCGAGCACAAGATGGGCATCAAGGTCTCCACCACCTGCGAGACCACCTTCGGCGGGCACGGCGTGCCGGCCAAGGGCTGGCTCGTCGGCGAGGTGCACGAGGGCATCCGCCAGATGTTCATGATCATCGAGAACGCCCGGATGATGGTCGGCACCAAGGCCATCGCCACGCTGTCCACCGGCTACCTGAACGCGCTGTCCTACGCCAAGGAGCGGGTGCAGGGTGCCGACCTGCTGCAGATGACCGACAAGGCCGCGCCGCGGGTCACCATCACCCACCACCCGGACGTGCGCCGCTCGCTGCTGCTGCAGAAGTCGTACGCCGAGGGCCTGCGCGCCCTGGTCGCGTACACCGCGTACTGGCAGGACCGGGTCACCCTGGCCACCGCCGCGGGCGACGAGAAGGCCGCCAAGCGCGCTTCGAAGATCAACGACCTGCTGCTGCCGCTGGTCAAGGGCTGCGGCTCGGAGAAGGCGTTCGAGCTGCTGGGCAGCGAGTCGCTGCAGACCTACGGCGGCTCGGGTTTCCTGCAGGACTACCCCCTGGAGCAGTACGTCCGCGACTCGAAGATCGACTCGCTGTACGAGGGCACGACCGCGATCCAGAGCCTCGACCTCGTCTTCCGCAAGATTGTCCGGGACAACGGCCGGGCGCTGATGGCGGTCGCCGGCGAGATCCAGGAGTTCCTCACCAACGAGACCGGCAACGGCCAGCTCAAGGAGGAGCGGGCGCAGCTCGCCGCCGCCCTGGGCGACGTGCAGGGCATGCTCGGCACGTTCACCGGCTGGCTGGCAGAGTCGCAGGGCGACGACCCGCGCGCCCTGTACAAGGTGGGCCTGCACTCCCGCCGCCTGCTGCTGGCGCTGGGCGACCTGGTCGTCGGCTGGCTGCTGCTGCGCCGCGCCGACGTGGCCCTCAAGGCCCTGTCCGGCGCGCCGTCCGCGGCCGACCAGCAGTTCTACACCGGTGTGGTGGCCTCCGCGCGCTTCTTCTCGCGCGAGGTGCTGCCGCGGCTGGCCGCCGACCGGCGCGTCGTCGAGCTTGCCACGCTCGACGCGATGGACCTGGACGAGGCCGCCTTCTGAGCCCCCGGGGCACGGCGCGCCGTGCCCCGCACCCATCCCACCAACAGGTGAACGGCGCCCCCTCGCCACGCACGATGTGCGAGGGGGCGCCGCTCCCGTATGCGGGATCAGCCACCCGCCGCGGGGCTATCACCGAAGTTGGGATGCGTAACCGCGCCGTCTGCGGCAAGCTGGGCACATGGCTCCGCTGACCGGCGCCGCAACGCGCCCACGCACTCTGGTGCTGCTGCGTCACGCCAAGGCCGACCGCCCGGTCGGCCTGCCTGACACCGATCGCCCGCTGACCGACCGCGGGCACGCCGACGCCGCCGCCGCGGGGGCCTGGCTCGTCAATCAGGGGTACGTCCCCGATCTCGTGCTCTGCTCGCCGGCCCGACGCACCCGCCAGACCTGGCACTCGGTGGCCGTCGCGCTGGCCGGCGCCGGCTCACCGCTGGTCCACTACGAGCGCCCGCTGTACGAGGGCTCGCCGGAGGACCTGATCAAGCTGCTCCAGTCCGTCGAGCCCGAGCACCGCACCGTGCTCGTGATCGGCCACAACCCGACCATCTCGCAGCTGTCCGAGCGGCTCGACGCCGGCGGGGGCGAGGTCGACTCCGACGGCCTGCGCACCTGCGGCATCGCCGTGCACCAGCCCGACGGCGACTGGTCGGCCACCGACACCGCCAAACTCGTCGCCACCCACACCGCCCGCGCCTAGATCACCCGACTTGCCAGGCACCTGGGCGTATCTTGACCGCTCATTCGCCCATGTGCCGGGCAAGTCGGGTGATCATGGTCAGGCGAAGAGGGCGAAGTAGATGGCTATGTGGTGGCATAGGGCGGCGACCAGGGTGCAGGCGTGGAAGAACTCGTGGTGGCCGAAGACCTCGGGCCACGGGTCGGGGCGGCGCAGCGCGTAGAAGACCGCGCCGACGCTGTACGCCGCGCCGCCGGCCAGCAGCAGGACCAGCGCGGTGACGCCGCCGTTGTGCAGGATGTCGGGCAGCACGGCGACGGCGACCCAGCCCAGCGCGAGGTAGAGCGGCGCGGAGACCCAGCGCGGCGCGTGCGGCCAGATCAGGGACATGGCCGCGCCGCCCAGCGCACCCGCCCACACCAGCGCCAGCAGCAGTGCCGCCTTCCCGGGCGGCAGCAGGAGCAGGCAGAACGGCGTGTACGTGCCCGCGATGAAGATGAAGATCATGGCGTGGTCGAGCCGCCGCATGATCTGGTAGCCGCGCTCGCTCCACACCCGACGGTGGTAGAGGCCGCTCACGCCGAACAGCCCGCAGACGGTGAGGCTGTACACGGCGACGCTGACCACGGGCGTGGTGCCGGGCCGGAACGCGGCGATCGAGGTGAGCACGATCCCGCAGATCAGCGCGACGAAGAAGGCGTACGCGTGCAGCCAGCCGCGCATGCGCGGCTTGCCGATGTCCACGGGGCGCAGTCGGGTGGCAGTGCCGGTCATGCCCCCCAGGCTACGGCACCGTAGGTTACTCATGCGTAGCTGCCGGCGTGAGGCCGGTAACATCTGCGTCGTGCTGGTCAGGTCGTACGGCTGGGACGGGGTGCTGCTGGAGGTCGACGACCCGGCGGCGTGGTTCGGCACGCTGTGGGCCGCCCGCGAGCGCGGCGAGCTGGCCTGCGAGGACATCGTGCCCGCGGCGCGCACCGTGCTGCTGCGCGGCGTCACCGGACGGCCCTGCTGGGATGACTTCACGCCCGGCGCGACGACGGCCACCACGGCCCGCCGGCTGGACGTGCCCGTGCACTGGGACGGGCCGGATCGGGACGCCGTGGCGCGGGCCTGGGACGCGCCGCCCGAGGACGTCCTCAAACGAGTCGAGTTCACGGTCGCGTTCTGCGGCTTCGCGCCGGGGTTCGGATACCTCACCGGCCTGCCCGAACGCTACCGGCTGCCCCGGCTGGCCAGCCCGCGCACCCGGGTGCCCGCCGGGTCGGTCGCGCTCGCGGGGCCGTACGCCGGAATCTATCCCCGCAGCTCACCCGGTGGCTGGCAGCTCGTCGGCCGCACCGACCTGGTGCTGTTCGACCTGGACCGCGACCCGCCCGCGCTGCTGACCCCCGGCACGCTGGTCAGGTTCACCGATGCTTGAGGTGCTCGTCGCCGGACCGCTGACCACCGTGCAGGACCTGGGCCGCCCCGGCTACGCCCAGCTCGGCGTCTCCCGCTCCGGCGCCCTCGACCCCGCCGCGCTGCGCCTGGCCAACCGCCTGGTCGGCAACGCCGACACCGACGCGGCCCTCGAACTCACCTACGGCGGCGCGGCGCTGCGCACCGACCAGCCCGTCTGGTGCGCCCTGACCGGCGCTCCCGCCCCCCTCGCCGTCGACGGCCGCCCCGCCCCCTACGGCACCGCCTTCGCCCTCCTGCCCGGCCGCCGCCTCACCATCGGCACCCCCACCCACGGCATCCGCAGCTACCTGGCCCTCTCCGGCGGCATCACCACCCCACCCGTCCTCGGCTCCCGCAGCACCGACACCCTCTCCGCCCTCGGCCCCACCCCCCTCACCCCCGGCACCCGCCTCCCCCTCGCCGCACCCCCCACCGCGCCGATCTTGCGTGAACTGTGGGGACGACACGCATCAGACGGGCATATCCCCCACAGTTCGCGCAAGATCGACGCACTCGGGGTGGACTTCGTGCCGTGGTGCGCGCCGGGGGAGGAGATCCGGCTGCGGGTGCGGTTCGGGCCGCGGGACGACTGGTTCGCGGAGCCCGCGGCGCTGCTGCGGGGGGCGTGGACGGTGGGGCAGGGGGACCGGATCGGGGTGCGGCTGGACGGGCCGCCGCTGGTGCGCGCCGTCGCGGGGGAGCTGCCGAGTGAGGGGCTGGTCGGTGGCGCTGTGCAGGTGCCGGGGGACGGGCGGCCGCTGGTGTTCCTCGCCGATCACCCCACCACCGGCGGGTATCCGGTGATCGCCGTCGTGCACCCCGCCGATCTCGGGCCGCTGGCGCAGGCGCGGCCGGGCACTAGGGTGGTCTTCCATGGATCTCAACGCTGATCTCGGCGAGGGCTTCGGCCGCTGGGAGCTCGGTGACGACGAAGCCCTGCTCGACGTGGTGACCAGTGCCAACGTCGCATGCGGCTTCCACGCCGGGGACGCCGCGACCATGCGCCGCACCTGTGCGCTGGCAGCCCGCCAGGACGTCGCGGTGGGTGCCCAGGTCGGCTACCGCGACCTCGCCGGCTTCGGCCGCCGCTTCATCGAGTACGACCTCGGCCAGCTCCGCGACGAGATCGTCTACCAGGTCGGGGCGCTGCAGGCGCTGGCCGCGGCCGAGGGCGCTCGCGTGCGGTACCTCAAACCCCACGGCGCGCTCTACCACGCGGTCGCGCACGTGGACGCCATCGTCGAGGCCGCCCAGGCGACCGGCCTGCCCGTGCTCTGCGCGCCGGGCTCGCCGCTGGCCACCGCCGCCGGGGACGCGGTCGTGCCGGTCTACGCGGAGGGCTTCGCCGACCGCGCCTACCGGGCCGACGGCACGCTGCTGCCGCGCACCAAACCCGGCGCGGTCATCACCGACCAGGAGGAGGTGGTGGCCCGCGCCCTGCTGATGGCGGTCGACCAGCGCGTCATCGCCCTCGACGGCACCGTGCTCCCGCACGCCGTCGACTCCATCTGCCTGCACGGCGACACCCCCGGCGCGGTCGTCCTCGCCCGCGCCGTACGCCACGCCCTCGAAGCCGCCGAGGTCCCGCTCCGCCCGTTCCTGGCCTAGGCGTCGAGGCCGCGGAGGATGAGCGGGAGGCGGTCGGCGCCGTCGGCGGCGACGACGATCGGCACGCCCCAGTCCTGGCGGGTGAGGTGGCAGGCGGCGTGCTCGACGTCGGCGTCGCAGGTCGCGGCCTGGGCCACCACCTGCAGCACGCCGCGCGGCACCGCCGGGTTCAGCACCAGCCTGCGGGACAGGTCGGTGGTCACCCCGGCGCCCTCCAGCAGCAGCTCGGCGGGGGAGGCGGACACCTCCAGCCGGGTCGGGTCGCCGAAGCTGCGGTCCAGCTTCTGACCCGGCGCGGGCGTGAAGATCACGTCGAGGGTGACCGTGCCGGGGGCCAGCTGCGACGGCGGCCGCTCGACCTTGTGCCGCCCCGCGTCGACCAGCCCGGCCGTCGCGGACGGGGCCAGCCGCACCAGCCGGTGCGCGGCGGACTCGACCACGATGGCGTTGCCGCCGGCGTCCAGCACGATGTCGCTGGGCTCGGCGAAGCCGGTGTCGACGGTGGACACCACCCCGTCCTGCCAGCGGCGGATCGCGCCGTTGTACGTGTCGGCGACCAGCACCGAGCCGTCGGGCAGCGCGCACACGCCCAGCGGGTGCTGCAGCAGCGCCTGGTCGGCGGGACCGTCCACGTGGCCGAAGTCGAACAGGCCCTGGCCCACCGCGGTGTGCATCTGTCCGTCCTCGATCCAGCGCAGCGCGCTGGTCTCCGAGTCGGCGAGCCACAGCCGGCGGCCGTCGGGCGAGGCGGACAGGCCGGAGGGCTGCGCCATCCAGACCTGGTCCAGCGCACCGTCGCGCAGCGCCTCGACGGTGGTGCCCGCGTACAGGCCCACCGTGCGCTTGACCGGGTCGAACCACCACAGGGTATGCGTACCCGCCATCGCGACGACCACCTTGCCGTCGAACCAGGCGACGTCCCACGGCGAGGACAGGTCCATGGCCCGGGCGTCGTGCGCGTGGTCGTCCAGGCTCGACCGCCACTGCCGGCCGGTGCCCGCCACCGTGGACACGTTCAGGTCGGCCAGCCGTACGCCGCGCAGCAGGTGGTTCACCGTGTCCGCGACGACGACGTCGTAACCGACCAGGGCGGCGACGTCCGGGGGCAGCGCGCACAGGCCCTGCGGCTCGGAGAAGCTCGCCTGCCCGGCCGGCCCGTCGGCCCGCCCGCGCACCCCGGAGCCGACACGGGCGGTGACCGTGCCGAGGTCCGCGTCCAGCAGGGCGAGGCCGTGCCGGGCCGAGTCGGAGACGAGCACGGAGCCGTCGGGCAGCGGCAGCGCCTTGCCGGGGAAGCGCAGCAGGGTGTCGCTCGGCGGCGGCGGCACGAACGGGCCCTCGCCGCGGCGCAGCGTGCCCTTCGCCTCGTGCTCGGCGATCAGCTGGTCCAGCAGGCGGCGCAGGCCCTCCGCGTGGCCCTCGCCTGCCATGGACGCCACCACGTAGCCCTCGGGGTCGACGACCGACAGCGTCGGCCAGGCCTTGGCCGCGTACTGCTGCCACATGAGCATCTCGGGGTCGTCGAGCACCGGGTGCTCCACGCCGTAGCGCTCCACCGCCGCGGCCAGCGCCTCGGCGTCGCGCTCGTGCTCGAACTTCGGCGAGTGCACCCCGATGACGACGAGCACGTCGCCGTACTTCTCCTCGAGCGGGCGCAGCTCGTCGAGCACGTGCAGGCAGTTGATGCAGCAGAAGGTCCAGAAGTCGAGGATGACGATCCGTCCGCGCAGGTCTGCCAGGGAGAGGTTGCGCCCACCGGTGTTCAGCCAGCCTCGGCCGCGGAGCTCGGGTGCGCGGACACGCGCGGTCGTCGCCATGCGGCAAGCCTATCCAGGTGCCCGGCCCGGTCCAGCGCCACCGGTGTGATCTCCGAGACGGGCGCGTCATCCCGATCCCCGCGCCCAAGATCGGCCGACTTGCCAGGCAACTGGGCGTATCTTGACGCGCCATTCGCCCGGTTGCCTGGCAAGTCGAGTGATCTAGGCGGGGATGTCCGGGGGCGTTGCGATACTCCGGGCATGGTGACCATCGGAGCGATCGTGTGGAACGTGAGCGACCTCGGGCGGGCGCGCGAGTTCTGGGGACAGGCCCTCGGCTACGCGCCGGACCCCGCCAACCCGGACTTCCTGGCCGACCCGCGCGGCGAAGGGCCCCGGCTGCACCTGGACGGCGACGACCGGACGCACCTGGACCTGTGGGCCGCCGACGCGGCGGAGCAGCGGGCCGAGGTCGAGCGGCTGGTCTCGCTCGGCGCCCGGGTCGTCGAGGACTGGGTGTATCCCGAGGACGCCGACTTCGTCGTCCTCGCCGACCCGGACGGCAACCTGTTCTGCGTGATCGACAGATCGGCCTGAGCCGCCTGGTCGACGCTCCGGCCATGCCGTCCGGCGGCACGGGCGGAGCGTCGCTCGCGGGCGTCAGGCGTTGGCGGGCACCGGGGTGGCCGGTGCGGCGGGGGCGGGCAGGCCGTCCTGCTCGGCGGTGATCAGGCCGCGCAGGGACAGGGCCACCAGCGAGGCCGCGAGCGTGCCGACGATGACCAGCACGATCCACAGCCCGCCCAGCCCGGCGCCGAGCAGCGGGCCCGCGCTGACCGGGGCGATGACCGCGGACAGGCCCCACACCATCGCCGAGAGGGCGTTGTACCGGCCGCGCAGCTCGTCCGAGGCGAGCGCGTTGACCAGCGCGGGGTTGATCGGGGCGAGCAGCGTCTCACCGGTGGCGAAGACCGCGCCGAACAGCACCACGCCGACCGCGCTGACGACCGCGTTGGTGCCGTCGACCAGCCCGGCGAGGCCGAGCACCAGCCAGGCCGTCGCGAACACGGCGCCGACCGTGGCCAGCGCGCGGGTGCGGCTGCGTCCCTGCAGCTTCTTGATCACGACGAGCTGGGCCAGCACGATCACCACGGTGTTGGCGGTGAACGCGTAGCCGATGATCTGCGGGGTCACCCCGGCGATGTCGGTGGCGAAGCCGGTGAAGCCGACCTCCAGCTGCGCGTACCCGGACACGGTGAGCAGCACGCTGAAGATGATGAGGCGGCGGAACGGGCGGTGGCGCAGGACCTCGGCGTACCCTCCGCCCTTCGCGGCGCCGTCGCCGCCGGGCGCGGTCAGCCGCCGGCCGACCGTGGGCATGGACAGCAGGATGAGGAACGGGCCCAGGTAGCAGAACATGTCCAGCACGTAGATGAGCTGGAAGGTGCCCGGCCGGTTCACGTCGACGATGGAGCCCGAGATCGCCGAGCCGACGCCGATGCCGAGGTTGAGCAGCGCGAACTGGAGGCCGAAGACGCGCTGGCGCTCCTGGTCGCCGGTGAGCGAGGTGAAGATCGTGGTCTGCCCGGCCCAGATCGCCGAGGCGCCGAGGCCGCCCAGGGTCAGCGCGACCCAGGCCAGCCAGGCGCTGTCGACCAGCGCCAGCAGGCCCATGCCCGCCGCCTCGAGCAGCAGCGCGGGCAGCACCACCCGGCGTGCGCCGTACCGGTCGATGAGCGTGCCGCCGATCGGCGAGAACGTCAGGGTGAGCAGGCCGAACCAGCCGATGAGGAGGCCGACGGTGGTGCCGGACAGGTGCTGCACCTTGGTCAGGTAGATGAACAGGAACGGCAGCGTCAGCCCCCGGCCCAGGGAGGAGAAGGCGGTGCCGATGAGCATCCGGCGTGCTTCGGGCCGCGTGGGCAGGGCGTCGCGCAACATGCGGCCAGTCTCGTCGGCGAGTACGACACGGCGCGAACGAATAAGACGGCCCTGTGGTCATGACCACAGGGCCGTCCGGTGCTTACCTCGATCAGGGGGTGGGCGTCGCCTCGGCCGAGGGCTGGCCGCCGCCGGTGGGCGTGGCCGGGCCGAGGCACAGCACCTTGCTGCCGACCGTGACGTGCGGCTGCTGCTTGTCGGGGCACTGCTCGACGGTCTCGCCGACCGACACGACCTTGAAGGCGCCCGCGTCGCCGCAGCCGGCCGCGACCGCGGCGTTGCCAGACTGCTTGAGGCAGTCCCCGACCCCGAACGTCGGCGCCGGCTCCTCGTTGCCCATCAGCTTGTCCACGCCGATCAGCAGGCCGAACGCCAGCGCCAGCAGCAGGGCGCAGCCGACCACGACACCGATGATCAGGCGACCGCTGCGGACCGGCTTGATCTCGACGGCACCGGTCTCCTCGGACTTGAACCGGTCGAACCGGTTCTGGTCGCCACCGGCGGGCGGCGGCGAGTCCATCGGCGGCCGCTGGCCGGGGACCAGGCCGGGCACCGGCGGCGGGCCGACCGGGCGGGCCGGCGGCTGCATCGGCGCCGCGGTGGGCGGCGGCAGGTGCGGGGCCATCGGCGGCGGCAGGTGGGGGGCGGCCTGCTGCGGCGCGACCTGGGTGGGCGGTACGGCGGGCGGTGCTGCGGCGGCCTGCGGCGCGGCCGCGGGCTGCAGCAGATCGCCGAAGGCGTGTCCGCGCGCCTGCCGCTGCGCGGCCTGCTCGGTGGCCGGCGCGGGAGCGGGCTCCGCCGGGCGGGTGGGCGCACCGTACACCGTGGACGAACGCGCGATCGGCGGCGCCGCCTGCGGCTCGGGCGCGGCCGGCGGCGCGCTGGGCACGGTGACCCGTGCGGTGGCCCGGCCCGCGCCGGTGGCGGGCACCTGCGCCGCGGCCTGCGCCGGAGCGGGAGCCTGGACCGGGGCGGCGGCGGCCTGGACCGGCGGCGGCGACACGGGTGCGTCGTCGGCGGGCGCGCCGGCGGCGGCCGAACCGTAGACCCGCGGCTGCGGCTTGGGCATGGCGGCCGGGGCGTCCTCGCCCGGGGTCAGGCGGCTGGCGGCCGGGACCGAGGCGGTGGCGACGCCGACCGAGGCCCGCGCGACGGACGGCGGCGGCGTCACCGGGATGGCCGGCGGCGGGCTCACCGGCGCGGACGCGACCGGCGGCGTGCTGACCGGCACCGACGCGGACGCGACCGGCGGCGTGCTCACCGGCACGGACGCGGACGTCACCGGCGGGGCCTCGAACGGCGGGGCCTCGAACGACGAGGGCTCCCGCTTGGGCAACGGCTCGTACGCGGGAGCGGGCTCGTACGCCGGGGCGGCCTCGTAGGAGGACGCGGGCTCGTACGCGGCGGGCTCGAACGGCGCGGGCTCGCGCTTCGGCAGCGCGTCGTAGGACGGCGCCGGCTCGTAGGCCGGGGCGGGCTCGTAGGCCGGGGCGGCCGGCGGCGGCTCGTACGCCGGGGCAGGCGGCTCGAAAGCCGTCGGCGCGGGCTCGTACGACGGCGCGGGCTCGTACGACGAAGCAGCCTCATACGAGGGCGCCGGCTCGTACGCCGAAGCAGGCTCGTAGGAGGAGGCCGGCTCGTAGGACGGCGCGGGCTCGTAGGACGGTGCGGGCTCGTACGCCGGGGCCGGCTCGTAGGCCGGGGCGGCGGGCTGCGGCTCGGGCTCGGGGTCCATGAGCGCGGCCACGGCGGGCGGCGGGGTCCACGGGCCGGTCGGCGCGCTGGGCTTCGGGCTGTCGCCGGCGGCGAAGGCGGCCCAGGACGCCGAGCCATGGCCCGACTCGGGCGCGGGAGCGCCCTGCGCGGCGGCGGACTCGTCGGGCCGGGGGAAGCCGGGCTCGAACTCCGAGTAGTCCGGCCACTCCGGGTCGGCGGGCTCGGCCTTCGGCGCGTTCCACGACTGCTCCTGCGGCCAGGAGTCGGCGGGCGCGGCCGGTGCGGGCGGCGCGGACCACTGGTCGGCGGCGGGCGTCCACTCGGGCTGCGCGGGCGCTTCGGCCCAGGCGGGCGCGGCGGCGGGCGTCGACCAGTCCTGCTGCGTGGCCCAGTCCGGCTCGGCTGGGGGAGCGGGCGGCGCGGGCGACACGAACGGCTCGTGCGCGGCGAACGAGGAGGACACCTCGTGGCGTACGCCGGGGATCGGCACGACGGCGGGCGCCGGCACGTAGGGCGCCTCGTCGGCGGGCGCCGCGGGAGCCGGGTCGGCCGGGAAGCCGCCGAAGGAGCTCGCCGCGGGCTGGTCGGCCACGGAGTCCGGCGGGAAGGCAGCCTCCGACGCGTTGCCGTACGGGGTGAAGACCGGGAACTCCTCGGGCGCCGGCGGCGCCTCGAACAGGCCGAAGCCACCCTTGCGGTCGGCTGCGTCAGCCGGCGGCCAGCCGGGCTGCTGCGGTGCCTCGGACGTCATACGCGCACGCCTCCTTCTCTCTCGCCGACCCAAGGGCGACGCCGTGCGGAAGGAGCGCAGGGGTCAGAAGCCGAGGGGTGGCGGCCGTGCCCACCGTACCGGTACTCACGCGCGACCGGAACCCGGGAGTGGTCCCCGCCGAGGGCCGTTCAGCATTGTGGCCCCGGTCCGGCCGGACGGCTGGACAGGGGCCACAACGCTTTTGGAGGAGGAGAAAGGTCTCAGTGCAGCCGGATGAAAACGGCCGCCATCGGGTCGCCCAGCTCCGCGGCGCGGCGACGCTGCGCGCGCTCGGCGTGGGGGCGCTCCAGGTGGATCTGCTCGGCGCTGCGGCTCCGCGTCCGCATCTTCTTCATGATGCTCATGCCGAGTATTTAATCGTATGAGGCACCATCTTCTCCAACGATTATTAGGTGAGCTGCAACACGAGCCGAAGATTCGTAGGTCGGCTCAGTTGCGAGGAGTGATCGCGGTGAGCAGTTCGGGCCGGCGGTGGTCCAGCACGTCCCCGGCCGTGACCAGGCCGAGCCACACCGCGGCCAGGCCGTACGCCACGCCCACCGGCAGCGCGAGCGCCGCGCCGACGGACCCGCCGAGCAGCACCAGCACCAGCACCGGCAGCGCCAGCACCATGCCGCCCAGCCACGCCGCCATGGCGAGCAGGCTCTTGGCCATGCCCGAGCCGGTGTTGATCGCGAACGGGTTCTGGTTCTCCGGCAGGGCGTAGGCGGCCCACACCGAGACGTGCGTGGCGCACGCCAGCCCGGTGCCGTACGCGGTGAACAGCGTGCCGAACATGACCGGCAGCACCGACAGGTCGCCGCGCAGCACCGCGTTGAGCACGGCGAGCATCACCAGGAGCGGCACGATGATCCACGAGTACGCCACCACGCGGGCGCGCAGCTCGACCCGGCCCGGCACGCCGATCACCACGTGGGCGGCGTACGCCGTGCCGTCGTAGCCGAACTGGTTCGCGATGCCCAGCCCGGCCAGCGCCCCGACCAGCACCATCGTGCCGCCGTGCAGGCCCTGCGCGACCGCGCCGCTCGCCGGGGGGTCGCTCAGGCTCGTCATCACCGGCAGGAACACGCCGATCACCGCGAAGGTGATCAGGCTGGCCCGGCGGCGCACGTCGCGCACCCAGTACTTCAGCTCCCGCGCGACCAGCGCGCCGTACGCGGTGCGCGGCAGGCGCAGTCGGCCGAAGAACCGGGCGACCGGGGTGCCCGACGCGACGCGGGTCCGCACCGCCGCGCCCCCGGAGGCGCCGAGCATCGCCGACTCCAGCGATCTCGCCCACCACGACATGAGCAGCAGGATCGTCACCGCGGTGAGCGCGAGCCGGGCCGCGGCCGACAGCCACCGGCCCTCCAGCGCGTCGACGCCGACGACGTACGGCGCGGCGAGCGGCGTCCAGCCGAGCACGTCGGCCACCGACTCCAGGCGGTCGGCGCCGACCTGCTGCGCGCCCGAGGTGAGCGCGAGCTGGATCGGGCCGAGCGAGGCGGCCAGCACGGCCAGCAGCACCGCGGCCAGGTCCCGCGTCTTGCGGGCCCGCAGCGCCTGGGCGAAGCCGCTGGTCACCGCGCGGCTGAGCACCACGCACAGCAGCAGGCCCAGCGCCACGCCCACGGCCGCGACCAGCCCCGGCCCGGGGCCGCCGCGCAGGGCCGCCCCGATGGCCAGGCCGGACGTGGCGAGCAGCGTCGCCGCGGCGGGCACGCCCAGCAGCGCCGCCACCAGCAGGCCGCGCACCAGCACCGGCTTGGGCAGCGGCAGCAGCGCGAACCGTCCGGGCTCCAGCGACTCGTCGATGCCGAACCAGACCAGCGGGAGGAACAGCCAGCCCAGGACCAGCGCCGCACCGCCGAACGCGGGCGCGAGCATGGTCAGCGCCGGGATGTCCGCGGCCAGCGCCACCGCGAACAGCAGCGCGGCGATTCCGCCGTAGACGACGGCGCCCACCAGACCCAGCACGAACAGCAGGACCTTGCCGGGGCGGCCCCGGAAGCCGTTGCGCAGCACGCGCAGCTTCAGCCGCGCGAACGTCAGAGCCACGACAGCTCCGCCCCGGTGGCGGTGCGGCCGCCCACCACCTCGACGAACGCCTCTTCGAGGGTGCGCTGGCCGCGCACCTCGCCGAGGGTGCCGACGGCGCGGATGCGGCCCGCCGCCATGATCGCGACGTGGCTGCACAGCCGCTCGACCACCTCCAGCACGTGGCTGGAGAAGATGACCGTGCCGCCGCCGGCGACGTAGCGGGTGAGGATGTCGCGGATGGTCGCGCCGCTCACCGGGTCCACCGCTTCGAACGGCTCGTCCAGCACCAGCAGCCGCGGCGCGTGCAGCAGCGCGCAGGCCAGCGCGATCTTCTTCTTCATGCCGGCCGAGTAGTCGATCACGAGGGTCCGGCCGGCGTCGGCCAGCGCCAGCACGTCGAGCAGCTCGGTGACGCGCGCGTCGATGACGTCCGGCGCCATCCCGCGCAGCAGGCCCTGGTAGGTGAGCAGCTCGGTGCCGTCGAGCCGGTCGAAGAGGCGTACGCCGTCGGGCATCACGCCGATCAGCGACTTCGCCCGGACCGGGTCGCGCCACACGTCGTGGCCGAGCACCAGGGCCTGCCCGGCGTCGGGGCGCAGCAGCCCGACCGCCATCGACAGGGTCGTGGTCTTGCCCGCGCCGTTCGGCCCGAGCAGGCCGAAGAACGAGCCGGCCGGCACGGACAGGTCGACGCCGTCCACGGCGACCTTTCCGTCGAATGTCTTGACGAGCCCATGCAGGGCGAAAGCGCTGTCCTCGGTCACGCGTCCGACTGTAGACGGGCCCGGAGCGGCCCGGCCGCCCCGTGAACGGGCGGCCGGGCCGGTGGGATCAGTCGCGCACGTTCACCTTGCGGTTGGCTTCCCGGGCCTTCTTGCAGGCGTACTCGGCCGGGTAGATCTCGTGCTCGATCTCGGCGATCAGCTCGCGGGCGTTCGCCCGGCTGAGGTTCCACGCGTACCACTGGTCCGGGTTGTCGCGCAGGTCGGCGATCATCCAGCTCAGCGCGCAGCTGCGGTACGGGTGGGGCAGCTTGGCCAGCTCCGGCGCCGCGTCCGGGCCCAGCGCCCGCAGGTAGTAGAAGTCGATCTTCTCGAACCGCTCGACGTTCTGCTCCGCGATGAAGTGCTCCGGGTTGGCCGCGCCGAGGAACAGCAGCAGCCCGGCGAAGCCCGCCACCGCCGCCCGCGGGAACCACGCCGCCCGCAGCTTCCAGCCGGCCAGCGCGATCAGCACGAACACCCCGCCGAGGTAGAGCTCGACCGAGCCGAAGAACAGCCGCTCGCGCGTCCAGCCGTAGGTGTTCTGGTAGAGCCACATGCGCCACACGGCCGAGCCGACGATCACCATGCTCAGCAGCACGAGCGCGCCGAGCAGCGAGCGCAGCAGCACCCGGTCCTGCACGGTCTCCTTGACCGCCCAGCGCGACACCAGCCCGATGACCATCAGCGTCAGCAGGGTCACCACGAGCAGCTGGCCGAAGCCCTGCACGGCGTACTCGGAGTAGGTCAGGCCGCTGGTCTTCTGGATGTACGCCTTGTCGCCGAAGAAGAACCGCAGCTGCACCGCCACGAACGCGGCGAACAGCAGCACCAGGCCGCCCAGCGGCAGGGCCACCTCGATGCGGCCGATGCGCCGCGTCGCCGGGCGCTCCAGACCGGACAGGTCCGGCGGGGCCAGCACCGTGAAGATCGCGCCCGCGGTGATCAGGCCGCCGATCGTCGTGTAGATCAGCAGGCGCAGGAACGAGCGGACGTTGATCTCCGGGATGAGATCGCCGAGCAGCTTGGCGAACGCGGCGTCGGCCGAGGCCAGCAGCGCCCCGAAGATCACCAGCATGACCAGGGTGACCAGCAGCGACAGCACGATCCGGCCGGCGGTGCCGCCCTTGGTGCGGGTCTTCTGCCAGGCGCTCAGGCCCCGGCCCAGCCACGGGATCGCCCGGAAGGCGGCCAGCGGCAGCGCCAGCATGCCGACGATGACGGCCCGCACCGAGTGCCCGCCCGCGACCGCGAGCGAACCGCAGGCCACCGCGCCCAGCACGCAGAAGACGTAGAGCCAGCCCGCGTCGCGGAAGGTGCCGACGGCCAGCAGGGCGACGGCCAGCACCGCCCAGCCCACCCGGATCAGGCGCTCGACCTTCGTGTCCGGCTTCGGGCCGAACCGGGCCGCGTGCCAGGTCGCACCGACCATGACCAGCCCGACCAGCAGCCAGCCGATGGCGGGCCGGCTCAGCGGCAGCGCGATCGCGGTGGCCAGGCCGCCGATGAGCGCGGCGGTCCAGGCGGCGGGGCCGCCCGCGTAGTCGGGCCCCTGCCAGCGGGTGGCGAGGAAGCCCGGCGGGGGCGGCGGCAGCGGGGAGAACCGCGCCGCGTCCCCGGGGTACGGCTGCGCGGGCACCGCGATCGGCACCGGCGCCGTCGCGGCGACCGCCGCCGGAGCCGGAGCCGGAGCCGTCTGAGCCGTCCCGGCCTGGGCCACGGCGGGCGCGGATTCGGCCGGTGCGGCGGGCACTGCCGACACGGGCCCGGCCGGCGCGGTGACCGCTTCGGGGGACGCGGCCTGCTCGGCGGAAGTCGGCTCGGCAGCCGCCAACGCCTCCGTCACAGCAGGTGGGGACTCCTCAGGCTGCGGTGACGCGCCTTCCGGAGAGGTGTGGGACATCGTTGCCTCCGACTTCTGCGGGCGACTGATGAGGGATCGGCTTCTGGGGGAGCGTGATACGGATGCGGCAGCCGGTCCCGCCGGGGGGATCGACGATCGCGATCGTGCCGTGGTGCAGCTCCACCGCCCAGCGGGCGATGGCGAGTCCGAGGCCGGTGCCGCCGTCCTGCGACTGCGCGTTCTTGCCCCGGGTGAAACGCTCGAAGACCCGCTCCCGGAGGGCGGGCGCGATGCCCACTCCCTGATCGAGCACCTCGAAGACGGTGTCGGCGCCGGCCGGGCGGGCGCTCACCGTGACCAGGCCGCCGGGCGGGCTGTGCCGGGCGGCGTTCTCCAGCAGGTTCGCGAAGACCTGGTGCAGCCGGGCGGGGTCGGCGTGGATGGTGTGCGCGACCACGCCGTCCAGCCGGAACCGGGTGGCGGGCGCGTTCAGCCCGGCCTCGTCGACGACCGTGGCCAGGAACTCCGCCACCGGCACCGGCACCCGGTGCAGCGCCGCCGCGCCCGCGTCGACCTTCGACAGGTCCAGCAGCTCGGTGACCAGGCGGCCCAGCCGCTCGGTCTGCGCCAGCGCGGTGCGCAGCGTCGCCGGGTCGGGCGCGCTCACGCCGTCGACCATGTTCTCCAGCACGCCGTGCAGCGCCATGATCGGCGTACGCAGCTCATGCGAGACGTTCGCGATCAGCTCGCGCCGCTGCTGGTCGCTGGCGGCGAGGTCGGCGGCCATCAGGTTGAACGCGCGGGCCAGGGTGCCCACCTCGTCGCGGCTGGTGGCGCGCACCCGGCGGCTGTAGTCGCCGCGCGCCATGGCCCGCGCCGCCGCGGTCATCTGGCGCAGCGGCTTGGTCATGCCGTGCGCCAGCACCTGCAGCGTGATCAGCCCGACCAGGGCGGCCGAGATGGCGACCGGCCAGTTGACGAAGCCGAGCCGCCCCCAGAACACCAGCAGGCCGGTGGCGCCGGAGATGCCGAGCAGGATGGCCAGCTTCAGCTTGATCGACCGGAACGGGTCCAGCGGGCGCGGCAGCCGGTCCAGCGTCCGGTTCGCGAACACGATGATCGGCCCCAGCACCCGGTACATGGGGACGGCGAGCCAGTCGAGGACCCGTTCGATCACGCGGGCTCGGCCTCCAGCGCGTAGCCGACGCCGTGCACGGTGCGGATCAGGTCCGCGCCCAGCTTGCGGCGCAGCGCCTTGATGTGCGAGTCGACGGTGCGGGTGCCGTAGCCCTCGGCCCAGCCCCAGATCTCGGCCAGCAGCCGCTCGCGCGGCAGCACCGACCGGTGCCGCTCGGCGAGGTACACCAGCAGGTCGTACTCGGTGGGGGTCAGGTGGGCCTCGGCGCCGTCGCGGCGCACCCGGCGCTCCGACCGGATGATCTCCAGCGGGCCGAGCTTGATCGGGGCCTCCGGCGCGGCGGTCCGCTCCGCGCGGCGCAGCAGGGCGTGCACCCGCGCGGCCAGCACCCGCAGCGAGAACGGCTTGGTGAGGTAGTCGTCGGCGCCCACCGCGAGCCCGACCAGCAGGTCGTTCTCGTCGTCGCGGGCGGTGAGCATGAGCACCGGCACCGGCCGGCCCGCCTGCCAGGTCTGCCGGTGGATCTGGCGGCAGACCTCCAGCCCGTCGAAGCCGGGCAGCATCAGATCCAGCACGACCAGGTCTGGCTTGATCCGCTCGGCGGCGTCCACCGCCGCAGGACCGGTCCCCGCGTGCGCGACGGCGAAGCCCTCGGCCCGCAGCCGCGCGATCACCGACCCGGCGATGGTGGGATCGTCCTCCACCACCAGGACGCGACGTTCACTCATGAGCAGGGACTGTAGCGGTCACCTGTGGTGGCCATCAGTACCAGTTGTGAAGAACCTGTGCCCTGACCCTCCGGAGACGATGAGCGTCAGCTGATTCCCGACGCAGGGAAACTTACTAACGGGGTACGGCTGAGGCACCCTGGAAATGCCAGACGCGAGTCGATAGAGAGGACGGGTGACGACGATGACCCATCCACTGCTCCGGTTTCCGCTGGGCGCCTGGCATTTCGAGGATCTTCTCGACGCGCCGGACGACGGTTACCGGTACGAGATCTTCGACGGGAGCCTGCTCGTGACCCCTCCGCCTCCGATGCCGCACGCCAACCTGGTCTACCGGTTGCGTCGGCAGCTGGACCGGCAGGCACCGGACGTCCTGGCCGTCTGCGAGACCGTTGGCGTGCTGCGCGAAGACGGCACCTCATACTTCGTGCCGGACCTGGTCGTTTTCGACGCTGTGCTGCTCGGCACCACACTTCCTGCCCTGCCCGCCGCCGCCGCGAAGCTGGTCATCGAGGTGGTGTCGCCGAACAATCCCAGCAACGACCTGGTGCTCAAACGGCACGGTTACGCCTCCGCGGGTGTGCCCGAGTACTGGATCGTCGATGCGCGCGCACAAGAGGTGCTGGTGCTGACCGAGCCCTCCGCGGCGGGCTACCTGTCCGAGGAGAAGCACACCGGCTCCCTGCGCGGCGCGACGCCGTTCCCGTACGAGCTGGATCTGACCGCGGTCTTCGGCTGAAACGGGTCGCGGCCGGCCCCGGAGTCCGGGACCGGCCGCGACTGCCCTTCGGTCAGTACGCGCCCTTGCGGCGCAGCACGACGCCGACGGTGCGCCACAGGATGCTCAGGTCGTACGCCAGCGACCAGTTGTCGACGTAGTACAGGTCCAGCCGGACCGACTCGTCCCAGTTCAGGTCGGAGCGGCCGGAGACCTGCCACAGGCCCGTCATGCCGGGGCGCACCAGCAGCCGGCGGCGGACGTCGCCGAGGTAGTCGCCGTCCTCGGCGGGCAGCGGCCGCGGCCCGACCAGCGACATCTCGCCCTTGAGCACGTTGATGAGCTGGGGCAGCTCGTCGACCGAGCTGGCGCGCAGGAACCGGCCGACCGGGGTGACCCGCGGATCGTCGCGGATCTTGAAGAGCATGCCGTCGGTCTCGTTCTGCGCCTCGAGCTTGCTCTTGCGCTCCTCGGCGTCGGTGTACATGGTGCGGAACTTCCACACCTTAAATTCGCGGCCCTCGTGGCCGACCCGCAGCTGCCGGAAGAACGCCGGGCCCCGGTCGGTGATCGAGATGGCCAGCGCGATCAGCAGGAACAGCGGGGCCAGCACGAGCAGGCCGAGCGCCGCGGCGACCCGGTCGAGCGTGTTCTTGGCCAGCCACGCCACGCCGGAGAGCTTCGGCTCCTCGACGTGCAGCAGCGGCAGGCCCTCGATCGGGCGGATGTGCACCCGGGGGCCGGCGATGTCGGTGAGCTGCGGCGCGACCACCAGGTCGATGCCGGTGCCCTCCAGCTGCCAGGCCAGGCGCCGCAGCTCGTCGGGCTCCGCGCCGGCCGAGCCGCACACCGCGATGGTGTCGGCCCGCAGCTCGCGGACGAGGTCGACGAGGTCGCGGCCGTAGTACACCGGCACCGGCGCCTGCGCCCGCCGGGAAGCGGGGACGTGCTCGGAGAGGTGGATGGCGACGGGCACCAGGCCGGCCTGCGGGTTGCGCGCGACGACCTTGTACACGAACAGCGTCTCCGGCAGCGAGCCGATGAGCAGCATCCGGTACGTGGCCAGCCGGCCGCGGCGGCGCACCAGGTAGAGCACGCGCCGGGCGAGCAGCCGGGAGGCGATGATGTACGCCATCGCGGCGAGGATCACGAACGCGACCGTGCCGCGGGACAGGCCCTCGCCGCCGCCCTTCTGGAAGCCGAAGGCGACGAACGACACCGTCGCCGCGACGGCGATGGTGGCGCGGAAGACCCGCTTGAACTCGTCGGTGCCCAGCCCGATGACACGCCGGTCGTAGGCGCCGTTGCCCCACAGCAGCAGCAGCCACAGCAGCGGCATGAAGCCGTACGCCACGACCTGGAACTGGACGATCTCGTCGAAACCGGAGGTGACCCGGTTGATCTCGAACTGCGAGATCGCGGTCCAGCTGGCCGCGGCGGCGCAGAGGAGGTCGGCGAAGATCAGGCTGAGCAGGTACGGCCGGTGCCAGCGGGCACGGCGGGCGGTGGGGCGGGCGAACGCGTTGCGCGCCACGCCGTTGGTCTTCGGCACGGGGGGCAGCTCGTATCGGTCGGCCACATAGTCCGGGACATTCGACCGTCTGGGCACGGAGCTCGGGTGCTTCAGGCTCGTCGTCACCTCACCTGGGTCCTCCCGTGCGTCACGTTCCTGCCCGGTGGTGCCGGTCAGTGCTGCAGCCCTGCGATCGGAACGTGCGGCAGGACGGGTGTCGCCCACAACGTTAAGTCTCGCATGGTTTGTCCGGCGGGAGACACCGTGTTGCGACCGTGTCATCCGTAGCCTCAGGACCGGCACACTATACGAACCGGGCTGTGGGCGACACTAGCGCAGGAGCCGGGAAAGCCTACGGTCCGCGAGCGGTTTACCCGCTGTTTGGCACGTCGGGCAGTACTGCAGGCTCGAATCGGCGAACGAGACCTCACGCACCGTATCCCCGCAGACCGGGCACGGCTGCCCGGTGCGGCCGTGTACCCGCAGGTTGGCGCGCTTCTCGGCCTTGAGCGTGGCCGCCTTCTGCCCGACCGACCGCTCCACGGCCTGGGTCAGGATCTCCCGCATCGCGTCGTACAGGCTCTCCAGCTGGCCGGGGGTCAGCCGCGCCGCCTGCGTGTACGGCGACAACCGGGCCCGGTGCAGGATCTCGTCCGAGTACGCGTTGCCGATCCCGGCGATCACCTGCTGGTCGCGGAGCACTCCCTTGATCAGGGTGTTGCGCCCGCGCATCAGCTCGACGAAGGCCGGGAAGTCCAGGCTCAGCGCGTCCGGCCCGAGCCGGGCGATCCCGGGCACCTGCTGCACGTCGGTCACCAGGTACGCCGCCAGGCGCTTCTGCGTACCGGCCTCGGTCAGGTCGAAGCCGGAGCCGTCGCCGAGGCGCACCCGCAGCGCGATCGGGCCCTTGCCGCCGGGCTTGAGCATCGTGTCGGGCAGCTGGTCGCGGTAGTGCAGCCAGCCCGCGCGGGACAGGTGCACCACCAGGTGCAGCTCGTCCAGCTCGATGTCGAGGAACTTCCCGTGCCGGCCGGCGCCGGTGATCGTCCGGCCGTGCACGGCCGGCAGGGGCGGGTCGAACGTCTTCAGGGCGCTGATGGCCGCTACGTCGACCCGCTCGACGCGCTGGCCGACGGCTCGCTCACGCAGGTACGCGGCGAGCGCCTCCACCTCGGGCAACTCTGGCACGGCGCTAACGCTACCGTTCTATCGACAACCGAGCAGGGAGCAGCAAGTGAAGGTCGTCGTCGCCCACAACAGGTACCGCTCCGAGCTGCCCTCGGGCGAGAACGTCATCGTCGACCAGGAGATGGCGCAGCTGGCCGCGGCCGGCGTCACCGTGCTGCCGTTCCTGCGCAACTCCGACGACATCCCGTCGCTGTCCGCGGCGCAGAAGGTGCTGCTGCCGATCTCCCCGATCTGGGCCCCGGCCGCGCAGCGCGACCTCACCGCGCTCATCCGCCGGGAGCGGCCGGACGTGCTGCACCTGCACAACCCGTACCCGCTGCTGTCGCCGTGGGTGGTGCGGACCGCGCATGCGCACGGGGTGCCGGTGGTGCAGACCGTGCACAACTACCGGCAGGTGTGCGCCCCCGGGCTCTACTTCCGCGACGGCCAGGCCTGCCACGAGTGCCGCGGCAAGGCGTTCGCGCTGCCGGCGATCAAGCACAAGTGCTACCGGGGCTCCACCGTGCAGAGCACGATCATGGCGACCACGCTCGCCGTGCACCGCGGCACCTGGCGCTCGGTCGACCGGTACATCGCGCTGACCGGCGCCATCGCCGACCACCTGCGCGACTTCGGCATCCCCGACGAGCGCATCGTGGTCAAGCCGAACGGCGTCGACGACCCGGGCCGCCCCGCCCCGCCCGGCGAGGGCCTGCTGTTCGTCGGGCGCCTGTCCCCGGAGAAGGGCCTTGGCCTGCTGCTCGACGCCTGGCGGCGGCACCCGGAGGGCTCGCTGGGCACGCTGCGCATCGTCGGCGACGGCGAGCTGCGCCCGCTGGCCGAGCAGGCCGCGGCCGAGCGCACCGACGTGGAGTTCCTCGGCCCGCAGGACCGGGCCGGGGTACGCGCCGCGTTCCGCGCCTCGGCCATGTTCGCCGCCCCGTCGACCTGGCACGACGTGCTGCCCACGGTGATCATCGAGGCGCTGGCGGCGGGCCGGCCGGTCATCGGCACCACCCTCGGCGGCATCCCGTACCTGATCGACAACGCCGGGTTCGCGGTGCCGCCCACGGTCGAGGACTGGGCCGCCGCGCTGCCCGACGCCCTCAAGGCCGCCCCGACCCTGTCCGAGGCCGCCCGCACCCGCTACGAGCAGACCTTCCACCCCGACGTGGTCACCTCGAAGCTCGTCGCCGTCTACGAGTCCCTCCGCCGCCCGTGATCATCCGACTTGCCAGGCACCTGGGCGTATCTTGACGCCGCATTCGCCCATCTGCCTGGCAAGTCGAGCGATCAAGAGGGAGCTGCGTAGAGGGTGGGTAGGTCCAGCAGGATGTTCTCCGAGTCGGCGGCCTTGTGCAGGTCAGCGGTGAAGCCCGCGCCGCTGTAGCAGGCGAGCCGGGTTCCGCTCACCCGATGGCCCTTGAGGGCGAGCAGGTCGCGGGCCCGCCGGAGCCGTTCCAGGTGAGGTATCCCCATGGTCTGCCGCCACTTTGCCTCGCCCAGCGATTGACAAGAATGAGTAGAACTACAGGTCTTACGATCTTGTGCGCAATAGCTGACGGTGGCGGTTGCTGGTCCGATCGCAGATCCTTTTTGGATGCCGCGTCGATGGGCTCGTCGTGTCTTCAGCC